>JBKJRE010000084.1:0-6166 GCA_046594775.1 Rhizobiaceae bacterium
CTTGGCCTTTCTGGTGCTGCGCGGAACCTCGGTTTCGATGACCGACGCCACCAGCTTTCTCGAACTGGCCAGCTACGCCATGATCACCCTTTTCGGCGCCTGGCTGCTCTGGAAAAAGGCCGGATCGCTGGTGTTCGATCTGCTCGGCGTCGGCCCGGCATACAGCCTCTCGGCGGCGCATGCCCACGCGCATGCGGTTCACGCACACCCTGCGCACGCGCATGATGACCATCGACGGGCCGGGAATGCGCGCGTCCATTCAGACCATTCGCATGGCCACGCAGCCGGCGAAGTCTGCGACAGTTGCGGTCACTCGCATGCGCCCGATCCGGCGCTGTTGTCGGGCGATCGCTTCAGCTGGAAGACCGCCTGGTCGGCTGTCGCCGCAGTTGGGCTCAGGCCGTGTTCTGGCGCGCTGATCGTGCTGAGCTTCGCCTTTCTCAACGGTCTTTGGGCCGGCGGCGTCCTTTCCGTCTTCGCCATGGCGCTGGGAACGGCGATCACCGTTTCGACGCTCGCCATCCTTGCCGTCACCGCCAAGAACTGGGCCGTCGCCTATGCAGGAGAGGGATGCACCGGAAACCGCGTCCACACGGCAATAGAGATCGGCGGCGCCGCCTTCGTCTTCCTGCTCGGTCTGGTGCTGCTCAGCGCCGGCCTGACCGCCTAGAGCGTTCAGGCCTCGTCCTTGCGTCTGTTCTGGCTCCGACCACGCAGCCAGAACACCAAGAAGAACGCCGCGACGAACAGGATGCCCACCGCGCCCGCCGCGACAGTAGAGAGATTGCCTACCGTAAGCATCACCGTCGGCAGGTAGAACGCCCCGAATCCGAAGACTGCGAGGAAAACCGCCGCTGCAAGGGCCGAATTGCGATTTTCCGGGGTCATTTCCAAAAATCCTTCACAGCGCAAATCCGCCATCGACATTCATTACCGTGCCCGTCGTGAAGGCTGCCTCGTCCGACGCCAGATACACGACGATCGGGGCGATTTCAGCAGCGTCGGCGACGCGGCCCATCGGCTGGCGCTGCACGAACATCTCGAGCGCCTTTTCCTTGCTGCCCCATTCCTTGCCGAGATCCTCGACGCGGTCTTCCCATGAGGGCGAGCGGAAGGTTCCCGGCGCCACGGCATTGCAGCGCAGACCCTGGCGGATGAAGTCTGCGGCCACCGCTTTGGTCAACCCGATCACCGCCGCCTTGCTGGCCCCGTAGGCATAGCGATTGGGGATTCCCCGTACCGAGGAGGCGCCCGAGGAAATGTTGATGATCGAACTGGTCCCGCCGCTCGCCTTGGCGCGCTCCAGCATGCCGGGCAAAAACGCCTTGATCGTGCGGTGCATGGACTTCACATTGAGGTCGAAGGAAAAGTCCCAGTCCTTCTCGCTCGTCGTCATTACCGTGCCGTGATGCACATAACCGGCGACGTTGACCAGAATGTCGACCGGCCCGACCTTGGCCGCATAGGCCTCGACCGCCTTGGTCGACAGGACGTCGAGCTTGGCCTTTTTGGCCCTTATCAGTCCGTCGAGCTTGTCGCGGGAGACATCCGACGCATAGACGGTCGCGCCCTCGGCCACGAAAGCTTCCGCGATCGCCCGGCCGATCCCCTGCCCCGCCGCCGTGACGACGGCTACCTTGCCCTTCAACCTGCCTGCCATTCTGTCCTCGTCCTAATGATGCGCATGCTGTGCTTCGGCGTCCGCGCAGGCGCCGAATTCGGGTTCGACAGTCGCATGCTCGATGCCGTGTTGTTTGGCAAGCCGACGCTTGATCGCCTTGACCGCATGCTCGCTATCGGTGCCCTCGGATAGGCACGCATGCAACGTCGCCATGTTCTTCGAGCCATCCATCGACCAGACATGCATGTGATGCACTTCCGTGACGCCTTTGACGTGGTCTTCGATGTCGCGTGCAATGTCGTCGCGGTCGAGGCTCGCCGGAACGCCTTCCAGCAGCAGATGCCCGGATTCGCGGGTCAACGCCCAAGCGCTGCGGAAGAGCAGCACGGCGACCAGCGCCGACAGCAGCGGATCGATCAGCACCCAGCCGGTGGTGATGATGACGAGGGCGGCGGCGAGGGCTGCGACCGATCCAAGCAGGTCGCCCAGCACATGCAGGATAGCGCCACGCATGTTGAGGCTCTCGCGGTCGCCGCCATGCAGCACCAGGAATGCCGCGATATTGACGCCCAGCCCGATGATCGCGATCACCATCATCGGTCCGCCGAGCACCGGAGAAGGATCGTGCAGGCGATGAAAGGCTTCCACCACGATCCATATGCCGATGGCGAAAACCGCGATGCCGTTGGTGTAGGCGACCAGCGTCTTCACCCGGTGGAAGCCATAGGTCATGCGCGACGTCGCGGCCCGGCCGGCCAGGTGAAACGCATACCAGGCGAGCATCAGCGAAACCGAATCGGTAAGCATGTGCCCGGCGTCGGCCAGCAGCGCCAGCGAGCCGGTCAACAGGCCCCCGGCGGCTTCCGCAAACATGAACCCGCCGGTCAGGCAGGCAGCGATAAGCACCCGCTTCTTGTCGGACGATCCATGCGCGTGTCCAGCATGACTGTGTCCCGCATGATCATGGCCGCCGTGATCGTGGGATTGCGCCAATCCTCAGCCCCTTTTCAGGCGCCGAAATCGGCGCGATATTCTTCCAGCCGCTTCTTCTGCTGTCCCGCTCGGTCGAAATTCGCAGGATCCAGCCAGGCCTCATAGGCGTTCCGCAATGCCGGCCACTCCCCGTCGATGATCGAATACCACGCCGTATCGCGGTTTTCGCCCTTGACCACAAGATGTTGCCGAAAAACGCCCTCGAATTTGAAGCCGAAGCGCTCCGCCGCGCGTTTCGAGGGCTCATTGCGGTTGTTGCACTTCCACTCGTAACGACGATAGCCGAGTTCGTCGAAGACATGGCTGGCGAACAGGAACTGCGCCTCGGTGGCGGCCGGCTTTCGGGCAATCAGCTCACCCCAGTGGATGTTGCCGATTTCGATCACGCCAAAGGCCGGCTCGATGCGCATCAGGGTCTGGCGCCCGGCGATCTTGCCCGACGCCTTGTCGATGGCCGCGAAGAACAGCGGATCCTGGCTTGCTTCTACCTTCTCCAGCCATGTCTGGAAGACCGCGCGGCTTTCCGGCCGGCTTTCGAACAGCCACCGAAATCTGTCATCCGCATCGCTCGCGTCCGCCACGGTGAACAATCCGTCACCATGCTTGTCGGCGCTCAGCGGTTCGAGCCGGACATAGCGGCCTTCGAGCACTTTGCGCTCGGGCCGAGGCACGGGCTGCCAGTTCTTGAGATCTCCGCTCACGCCAGCTTCCTATCCGATTGACTTTGGGCCCGCAGGCTCACAGAAACACGCACGCTTTATTAGCGCCAGATGGGGAGGAAAAATGCTCCAAACGATCGCCGCCTTCGACCGCCTGGGCGAAGAAAATGCCTTTGCCGTGCTGGCCCGCGCCACGGCGCTGCAGCAGCAGGGCAAGGACATCGTCAATCTCGGCATCGGCCAGCCCGACTTCAAGACGCCGCCACATATCGTCGAAGCCGCGATCAAGGCGCTGCGCGACGGGCATCACGGCTATACGCCGGCCAACGGCCTTTTGGCGACGCGCGAAGCCGTGTCGCGCCGGACATTGACGATAACCGGCGTCGAGGTGTCTCCCGAAACGATCATGATCATGCCCGGCGGCAAGCCGACGATGTTCGCGGCGATCCTGATGTTTGGCGAACCGGGCGCTGAAATTCTCTATCCAGATCCCGGCTTTCCGATCTATCGCTCGATGATCGAATTTACCGGCGCCAAGCCGGTTCCAGTGCCGATGCGTGAAACCAACGGCTTCGCCTTCTCCGCCGAGGAGACGCTCTCGCTGATCACGCCAAGAACACGGCTGCTGATCCTCAACTCTCCGGCCAATCCGACCGGCGGCGTCACCCCTCGCACCGAAATAGAGAAGCTGGTGGCGGGACTGGAGGCGCATCCGCATGTCGCCATCATGTCCGACGAGATCTACGACGTCATGACCTATGACGGCGAGACCGCCTGCTCGCTGCTGCAGTTCCCGGAAATCAGGGACCGGCTGATCATCCTGAACGGCTGGTCCAAAACCTGGGCAATGACCGGTTGGCGCATGGGCTGGTCAATCTGGCCTAACGGCGCTGCCGGCGGCCATCTCTACGACAAGGTTCGCAAGCTCGCAGTCAACTGTTGGTCCTGCGTCAACGCGCCAAGTCAGTTTGCCGGCATCGCAGCCATTGACGGCCCGCAGGACGAGGTCGACAAGATGATGCGCGCCTTCGACCGGCGTCGGCAGGTCGTGGTCGAGGGGCTGAATGCGCTTTCGGGCGTTTCCTGCATCACGCCGAAAGGCGCCTTCTATGCCTTCCCGAACATCTTGGGCACCGGCTGGAAGGCCAAGAAACTGGCCTCCGCTCTGCTTGAGGATGCCGGCGTTGCGTTGATCGGCGGGCCGGACTTCGGCATCCTGGGCGAAGGCTATATCCGACTTTCATATGCCAACTCCGAAGAGAATATCGTGCGCGCGCTGGAGCTCATCAAGGAATTTCTGGCCAGGGCGGGCAATCACAAGGGCGTGGCTTGAGCAGACCCTAGAGCCTCGTCGTCGCCAGCTTGAAACCGGCGAACAGGAAGAAGCAGCCGAGCCCAGCCTCGACGTAGCGCAGGGCCCGGCCGTAGGCGCCGCGCGCCGGGGCGGAAGACAAGATCAGCGCATAGGCGCCGTGCCCGAGAAACGAGTTGATGAACGCGACAGTTACGAACAGCGCGACGACCGGCAGCGGCGCATCGCCGACGCCGCCCACGCTCGCGATGGCCAGCCAGAACATGATCGCCTTGGGGTTTGAAATCTGCAGCACAAATCCGGCAAGCCCTGTGCGCCAGATGCTTTCGCGGCCGACCTGCTCGACCATGAGCTTGGGCGGCGAGGCCGCCTTGCGGAAAGCCTTGAAGGCAAGCCAGATGAGATAGGCGGCACCGGCCCAGCGCAGCACGGTCATCACTTCGGCAACCTGGGAAAGGATTGCGGTAACGCCGGCAACCGTGGCCACCGACAGCACGATCGAACCACAGGCCACGCCGAAGGCTGTGACCAGCGACGGCAGCCGTCCACGGCTTGTCGCAACACCGAGGATCAGCGCGACGCTTGGACCGGGCGACAGGATGCCCATGGCCTGGATCGACCAGGCAAGCAGCAGTTGCGGCAGGTATTCGGTCATTTGCAGTATCGCCCCCAAGGCCCGATTCCGCCGGCCCCGACCGGATTAGCACAAGGCTCCTGACAATGTGCTGTCAGGAGCATTCCCTCTCGATGCGCTGGCGTCGGCAATTGTGACTCGCAAGGGCGGTGTCGCATGGAGTATTGCCCCAATGCCGTGGTGCAATCATTCATGTCTCGCTGACGATGGAAGGTGATCCAGCATGCAATACGCGATCCTTGCCTATCACGTGGAGGGCGCCATCCGCGCGATGACGCCGGAAGAGGACGCGGCCCTCATGGTCGAATTGCGCAAGGTCGACCAGCGACTGACGGCGGAGGGGCATCTCGGGCCTGCCGCGCGCCTCGATTTTACCCAGTCCGCCTGCACATTGCGGGAAGGGATGGTCATTGACGGCCCCTTCGCCGAAACCAAGGAGCAGCTTCTTGGATTCTATCTCGTGGATTTCCCAACACGCGACGGAGCCGTCCAGGCCGCCCTCGATCTCAGCCGCGCCAATCCCACCGCCGTCTATGAAATCCGCCCCGTCGTGCTCTGTCTCCCCGGTGCGCCTTTGCGGGCGTCACAGGGCCCGGCTGATTCCAGCTGAGTGTCGGCACGCTGAGGCAGGGCAGGCTCGCCTAGCCCCGTCCCACGAATGGCATTTTGGTCGCCATCACGGTCATGAACAGCACATTGGCGTCTAGTGGCAGGCTGGCCATGTAGGTCACGGCCTCGGCGACCCGCTGCACGTCCATAACCGGCTCGATCTCGGTTTTCAGGTTGGCCTGCGGCACGCCGGTGGTCATCGCCATCGCCATGTCGGTCAGCGCGTTGCCGATGTCGATCTGCCCGCAAGCTATATCATAGGGCCTGCCGTCGAGCGCCAGAGTCTTGGTCAGGCCTGTAATGGCGTGCTTGGTCGCCGTGTACGGAACCGACCCGGG
>JBKJRE010000137.1:0-7616 GCA_046594775.1 Rhizobiaceae bacterium
GGTCCACACATCGATCCCGTGGAGACGAATGCGTGGCAGACAGGCCGGACATCAGGAAGGTAATCGGCGTCGGCGAGACGCAGGGACGCACCAGACGCGTCCTGCTGGCTGCACTGGCCATCGTCCTGCTCGGGCTCGCCGGCTGGTACTGGACCGCGCAGTCCTCGCAAGGCGTCGCGCAGACCTACCTGACCGCCGCGATCACGCGCGGGGGCCTGATAGTCACCGTCACAGCCACGGGTACGGTCGAACCGACCAACCTCGTCGAGATTTCGAGCGAACTGTCGGGAACCGTTCGCGTGGTCAATGTCGACCACAACGACACGGTGACGACCGGCCAGGTGCTGGCGCAGCTCGACACCGACAAGCTCGAGGCCTCGCTGGCGCGCAGCAGGGCAGCACTCGAATCCAAGCTCGCCCGCGTTGCCGAGGCCGAGGCCACGGTCGCCGAGACCAAGGAGCAGTACGACCGCATCAAGGAACTGGCGGTGCGCAAAGTCGTGTCGGTTCAGTCGCTGCAGGCGGCGGCCGCAGTTCAGGCGCGCGCCGAGGCCGGCGTGGCGCTGGCGCGCGCCGACGTCAAGGTGGCCGAAGCCGATCTCAGGATCGAGGAAACGAACCTCACCAAGGCCTGCATCTGCTCGCCGATCAACGGCGTAGTGCTTACCCGCAACGTCGATGTCGGCCAGATCGTGGCATCGTCGCTGCAGGCACCGGTGCTGTTCACCATCGCCGAGAATCTGGCGCAGATGGAACTGCGCGTCGACATCGACGAGGCGGACGTCGGCACGGTGCGCATCGGCCAGAAGGCGAGCTTCACGGTCGAGGCCTATCAGGGCCGGACCTTCCCGGCCGAGATCGCCGAACTGCGCTACGCACCCCAGACGATAGACGGCGTGGTGACCTACCAGGCGATCCTCAGCATCGACAATTCCGCTGGCCTGCTGCGTCCTGGCCTGACCGCAACGGCCGACATCACCGTCGAGCAGATACCCGATGCCTTGCTGGTGCCCAACGCGGCGCTGCGCTTCGCGCCGCCGGTCGAAGTGGAGCAGAAGAGCAGCGGCGGCGGGCTGCTCGGCCTGATCATGCCGCGCCGTGCCGCCGGCCCGGCGGAGGCGTCGAACGAGGCCGCGGCCGACGGCTCGCGCACGCTCTGGGTCTTGCGCGACGGCACAGCGGTCGCGGTTCCAGTGCGAACCGGCGCGACCGACGGCCTGAAAACGGTCATCGTCGAGGGCGAGGTCGAGCCCGGCGACGCGGCGATCACCGACCAGACGGACGGGGCATGACGCCGGAAAACCCGCCGTTGATGTCGCTCGAAGCGATTACCAAGGTCTACGGAACTGGCGACGCCGAAGTGCGCGCGCTCGACGGCGTCGACCTTGCCATCGCGGAGAAGGAATTCGTCGCGATCATGGGGCCGAGCGGATCGGGCAAGTCGACGGCGATGAACGTGCTCGGCTGCCTCGATGCACCCTCGGACGGACACTACCGCTTCATGGGGGTCGATGTCGGGGCGCTGTCGCTCGACCAGCGGGCGCTGCTCAGACGCAACTACATGGGCTTCGTCTTCCAGGGCTACAATCTGCTCGCCCGCACATCGGCGCTCGAAAATGTCGAGCTGCCGCTGATCTACAAGGGCATCGGCACTGCCGAACGCCGCAGGCTGGCCATGGAAGCGCTGGCCAAGGTCGGGCTGGAAGGCCGCGAACATCACGATCCGTCTCAGCTCTCGGGCGGCCAGCAGCAACGCGTGGCCATCGCCCGCGCCATCGTCGGACGGCCGGCCGTCATCATGGCCGACGAGCCGACCGGCAATCTCGATACGGCGCGCAGCCGCGAGATCATGGAACTGCTCACCCGCTTCAACCGGGACGACGGCATGACCATCGTGATGGTGACGCACGAGGCCGACATGGCCGAATATGCCGACCGCCTGGTGCACTTCGTCGACGGCCGCATCGACAGCGACGTCACGCAGCAGCGGGCCGCCTGACATGCTGTGGGAGACGATCAAGCTCGCGCTGCAGGCGATTTTCCGCAATGCGCTGCGCTCGTTCCTGACGGTGCTTGGCATCGTCATCGGCGTCGCCGCGGTGATCGCGATGGTGACGGTCGGCGAAGGCTCGACAGCGCAGGTTACCAAGGACGTCGCCAAGCTCGGCACCAACCTGCTGATGGTGCGCCCCGGCCAGCCCCAGCAGGGGCCGCAGACCTCCGGCGGCACTGCCGCAGCCTTCGACATGAAGGATGTCGAGGCGATCCAGTCGCAGGTCGTGGGCGTGCGCGCGGCGGCGCCGGCCAACACGCGGACGATGACCGCGATCCTCGGCAACGAGAACTACTCGACCAGCGTGACCGGCACCGACAGCAGCTACCTTGAGGCGCGCGACATGCCGGTGAAACTCGGCCGGCCGTTCTACGAAAGCGAGCTGCGCACCGGCGCGGCCGTCTGCCTGCTCGGCCAGACCGTGCGGCGCGAACTGTTCGGCAGCGGCAATCCGCTCGGCCAGGACCTGCGGCTGAAGACGATTTCCTGCCGCGTAATCGGCGTCATCGACGAACAGGGCGTCTCGAGCTTCGGCACCGACCAGGACGATTTCGTGCTGCTGCCGATCAAGGCCTTCCAGCGGCGCATCGCCGGCAATGCCGACGTCTCGATCATCTTCGTGGCGGTGCGCGACAGCGTCTCGACCAGCAAGGCCAAGGGCGAGATCGAACGCCTGATGCGCGAGCGGCGGCGAATCTCGGCCGGCGAGGAGGACGATTTCAACGTCTTCGACATGAAGCAGATCGCCTCGGTGCTGACCGGCATCACCGGCGTGCTGACCGGGCTTCTGTCGGCCGTGGCGGCGGTCAGCCTGCTTGTCGGCGGCATCGGCATCATGAACATCATGCTGGTCTCGGTGACCGAGCGCACCCGCGAGATCGGCATCCGCCTCGCGGTCGGCGCCCAGGAGCGCCAGGTGCTCATGCAGTTCCTCGTCGAGGCAATCGTGCTGTCGCTGCTCGGCGGGCTGATCGGCATCATGCTCGGCCTGCTGCTGGGGGCGGTTGGCGCCAATCTGCTGCGCGTGCCGTTCTCGCCCAACCCGGTGATCGTACTCCTGGCATTCGGATTCTCCGCGATGGTCGGCGTTGTCTTCGGCTATTTCCCCGCACGGCGCGCCGCCCGTCTGAACCCGATAGACGCGCTGCGCCACCAGTAGGGATTGCACGTCGCTGCTGACGCACTGCTGTTAGCAGATGCCGCGTTGCAATCTTCCGGTCGCTCGACGAACATGTCAGCCGTGCTGTCTTTCGGGGTAATCCATGATTCTCATCGGCCAGTATGATTCCTCCTTCGTGCGCCGCGTCGGCATTGCGCTTAGGCTCTACCAACAGCCGTTTGAGCACCTGCCGTGGTCCGTATTCTCCGACAAGGAGAAGATCCGGCCCTATAACCCGCTGATGCGCGTGCCAGTGCTGGTCCTCGACGACGACGATGTGCTGATCGACAGTCATTTGATCCTCGATCATCTCGACCGTCAGGCACCGCCGGAGCTGTCGCTTTTTCCGGCGGACGAGCGGGACCGACATCGGGCGCTGAAGGTTGCCGGCCTCGCCACCGGTCTCGCCGACAAGGGGGTCAGCCTCTTTTACGAACAGCAGTTGCACAAGGAGACCTCGCCGCTCTGGGTCGAGCGCTGCCGGGCGCAGATTGCCGGCGCGCTGTCGATGCTGGAGGAAGACCGCGCGGCGCGGCGAAGCGATTGCTGGTTCGGCGACCGCATGGGCCATCCCGACAACGCGGTCGCCTGCGCTATCCGCCACGTGACGGAATCGATGCCCGATCTGGTGACAATGCAGGATTATCCATCGTTGTTCGCGCATTGCGAGAAACTTGAGGCCTTGCCGGTCTTTCAGGAGATAAGCCAGCCCTTCATGCCGCCCGCCTAGAAAAACCACGGCCGCGGGGCCCTATGCCGGCAGCCGAACCGCCAATAGAATCAACGGGTTCCATATGTCTGGGCGAGTTTAACGCAATTTAATGGAACGTTACCTGCGAGCCGACGTTGCGCATGGGTAATTGTCATCCATGGCTGGCAAGTCCTGGAGTGGCGCGCGCCGGAAATGCGCGAAAGCAGCAATCCGGAAGTTCTGACGCAACTCTCGACCCAGCCGACAGACCGTCAGGAATGTCTCATGTATCGCACAATCGTCTCCATCCTTGTCGCCCTCATGGGCGCTGCCCTGTTCGCTGGCGGCGTGTGGCTCGCCGTTCTGGGCGGGTCGCTGTTCTACAGCTTGCTGGGCGCGGCGATCGTCGTTTCCGGGGTGTTTCTGTTTCGCCGGCGGCCCATCGGCCTGGCGCTTTATGGCCTGGCCCTTGTAGCCACGCTGCTGTGGTCTATCTGGGAGATAGGCTTCGACTGGTGGGCGCTGTCGGCGCGCGGCAGCCTGCTTATCGTCTTTGGCGTACTGCTTCTGCTGCCTCCCATGGTGCGGTCACTGCACCGGCCGGATATAGGCTGGGCGCGCTATGGCGCGAGCAGCGCCGCCCTGGCCGGCTCCATCCTCCTTTGCGCGCTCGTCGCGGTCTATTCCATGTTCCAGTCGCCGCATGATCTCGCGGGCAGCTTTGCAGCCGACCGAATGGGCGAAACCCAGAATGTCGAATCCGTCGTACCGGACGGCGAGTGGCAGGCCTATGGCCGCACGGCTGCCGGGCGCCGCTATTCGCCGCTCGACCAGATCACTCCGGAAAATATCGACAGTCTGAAAGTCGCCTGGACCTTCCATACGGGCGATGTTCGCGGACCCAACGATCCTGGCGAGGCGACCTATGAGGTCACGCCGCTGATGATCGACGACACGGTCTATATCTGCACCCCGCACAATCTGGTCATCGCGCTCGATGCCGTGACCGGCGAGCAGAAGTGGCGCTTCGATCCAAAGCTGAAGCAGACTGCCAAGCAGACCACCCAGCATTTGACCTGCCGCGGCGTGTCGTATTTCGATGGCTCTGGCGTTGCCGCCCATGCTTCCGTTGCCGCACAGGCTGAAGCTTCTTCGGGGGCCGAGACTCAGGCTGCGGTTGCGGCCACTGACAACGAAACCCGCGTCGATGAGAGTGCGGCTGAAGTCACGACACAAGCAGCCGGCGTGCCCCAGAATGTCGTGACCGGACAGGCCAGGCGCGGCGATCCCAATCCTGTGGTCGACCGCAAGGCAACGACGGCGGCGACAGCCCCCGACCCGACCTGCATCAAGCGCCTCTTCGCACCGACGTCCGATGGTCGACTGATTTCACTCAGCGCCGAAACCGGCGACATCTGCCCCGGCTTCGGCGGCGAGGACGGCACGATCAATCTGTGGGCCAACATGCCCAACATCACGCCGGGCTCGGTCTATTCAACCTCCCCGCCGGTCGTCACCGATCGCCTGGTCATCGTCGGCGGCACCGTCAACGACAATGTCGCGACCACGTCGCCATCGGGGGTCATCCGCGCCTATGATGTGAACACCGGCGCATTGGTCTGGAATTTCGACGCCCGAAACCCGGATGCGACGCAGCCTATCGCCAACGGCCAGACCTACACGGAGAACGCACCGAATTCCTGGAACGTTTCGAGCTACGATCCAAAGCTCGGGCTGATCTACCTGCCCATGGGCAATGAATCGCCCGACCAGTATGGCGCGGGGCGCAGCGAAAGCGTCGAGAAATATTCGTCCTCCATTCTGGCTCTGCACGCCGATACCGGCAAGGTCGCCTGGGTATACCAGACGGTCCATCACGATCTGTGGGACATGGACGTGCCGGCACAGCCCAGTCTCGTCGACCTGACCATTGGCGGCGAGAAGGTGCCTGCCCTCGTGGCGCCAACCAAGCAGGGCGAGGTCTATGTCCTCAACCGCGAAACCGGCGCTCCTGTACTGCCGGTGACGGAAGAGCCGGCGCCGACCGGCGCGGCAAAGGGCGACTTCACGGCCCCCACACAGCCCGTCGCGACGATTTCGTTCAACCCGCCGAAGCTTACGGAGAAGGACATGTGGGGCGCCACGCCGCTCGACCAGCTGGCGTGCCGCATCGCGTTTCGCCAGCATGATTATGACGGCCGCTACACGCCGCCGACCGAAAAGGGGTCGATCATCTATCCCGGCAATTTCGGCGCCTTCAACTGGGGCGCGGTGGCGGTCGATCCCAACCGGCAGATCATGTTCGCCATGCCGGTCTATCTGGCCTTCACCTCCAGGCTGGTGCCCCGGCCGGACGACTATGCGCGCGTGGTGACCAAGGATGGCGACAACGTCTTCAACGAAAATTTCGGCGCGCCATATGCGGCCAAGATGGGGCCCTTCACCTCGCCGATTGGCCTGCCCTGCCAGCAGCCGCCATGGGGCTACGTGGCAGGCGTCGACCTGACCAACGGCAAGACGGTGTACAAGCACGTCAACGGCACGGTACGCGACCTCTCGCCGATTCCCCTGCCCTTCAAGATGGGCGTTCCGGGAATCGGCGGACCGATCATCACCAGGGGCGGTGTCGCCTTCCTGTCCGGCACGCTTGACTATTATGTCCGCGGCTACGATCTGGCGACAGGCGAAGAGATCTGGCGCGACAGGCTGCCGGCCGGCGGCCAGGCGACGCCTTCGACCTATCTGGGTTCTGACGGCAGGGAATATCTCGTCGTTGTGGCCGGCGGCCACGGCTCAACAGGCACGCAAGCCGGCGATGCCATCATCGCTTACGCCTTACCCGAGGGCGGCTGATCGCCTGCAGCGGGTGACGGCGGTTTCATAACCGGGCTATAAGGCGGCGGAGACGGCTCTTCGCCGCCTTTTCTCGTGGAGGATGCATGTTTTCCAAGATCCTGATCGCCAATCGCGGCGAGATCGCCTGCCGGGTGATCCGCACAGCGCGTAGGATGGGGGTGGCGAGCGTCGCAGTCTATTCCGACGCCGACGCAAGGGCTCTGCATGTGGAGATGGCTGACGAGGCCGTGCATATCGGCGCCTCGCCTGTCGGCGAAAGCTATCTGCGGGGAGACAGGATCATCGCTGCCGCCCAGACCACGGGTGCCGAAGCCATTCATCCCGGCTACGGCTTCCTGTCGGAAAACCCGGATTTCGTCGATGATGTCGTTGCTGGCGGTCTGGTGTTCATCGGTCCCTCGGCTTCCTCGATCCGCGCCATGGGTATGAAGGACGCCGCCAAGCGGCTGATGGAAAAGGCCGGCGTTCCGGTGGTTCCCGGTTATCATGGCGAGGATCAGGGCCTCGTGCTGCTTGCCGGCAAGGCGAGCGAGATCGGCTATCCTGTGCTGATCAAGGCGCGTGCCGGCGGCGGCGGCAGGGGCATGCGGCGTGTGGCAAACCCCGACGATTTCGCCGAAGCGCTGGCCGGCGCAAGGCGCGAGGCGAAAGCCGCCTTCGGCGACGACGCGGTGCTGGTCGAGAAATATGTGGAGAAGCCGCGCCATATCGAGGTTCAGGTCTTTGGCGACAATTTCGGCAATGTGGTGCATCTGTTTGAACGCGACTGCTCGGCCCAGCGCCGCCACCAGAAGGTCATCGAGGAAGCGCCTGCCCCGGGCATGACCTCTGAAATGCGCAAGGCGATGACCGATGCC
>JBKJRE010000219.1:0-2984 GCA_046594775.1 Rhizobiaceae bacterium
TGCTGTCTCTTTGCGTCCTTTATTTCCTGTTCAAGAAGCGCGCCGTGCGCCCAGTCTTGTGTCGGGAACTCGTCAGGCTGGGGGCTGACCCTCAGGACAACGTCCATGTCACCCGCAAGGGAATGGCGACATGGAAGCGGAATAGAACCATAGCGGGGTGGGCAGGGATCGACGTGACAGAGTTTGACCGGGATGGTTTGAGGGTCGAGAAGTATCGACCATTCCCCACCCTTTGACGGCGTCGGACGTTGGACGTCGGACATATCGCTTGGTTGCCCATCTTCCGTGGGTACATTTTGTAGAGCCGTCATGTCCCTTGCCCGACGGTTCAAGATCATACAATCTGACCTCGGATAATGGTTCGACCGGGCAATGTCGGCTTAGGGGAACTGCGATGAAGAAGCTCGTTCTAGCGATGGCCTTCGGCGCTGCCTTACCGTGACAGCAGCAAACGGTTCGAGTTTGGAGTACGAACTTGCGCAGCTTGTCCATCATCGCCGAGCCGAGATGTTTCACATGCTCTCGGCGTATTGGCCGATGCTGGCGATCCGCAAAGGCGACAGTTCCGACTTAGCCCGGGGCGCCAAGGCCGCGCGAACCGTGCTCGATGCGATGACCGCCTTTGTGACGCTGCTGCCTGCGGGGACCTCGAATAGCGACATCTTCAAAACCCGCGCCAAACCCGAGGTGTGGAGCCAGCCGGAGGAGTTCCAAGCCTCCGTCAATGCTCTCAAGATTGCGGCAACGGCGCTACTGGAAGCCTCGGAGGCCGATGACCTTGCTGCATTCAAGGCGCGGTTCGGTGCATTCGAGCAGGCTTGCGTCAGTTGTCACGGCCTGAAGCCATCGAGCGGTGGCAGATTTCGCGCCGAGCTCCAGAGCGGGATGAGGTGAGATAAGCGGGGTTTCTGGCCTGAGGCTTTGCCGCAGCGCAGGGCCTACCAGCTGCTGGTTGCCTCGCGGGGCACAGCAAGAGCGCGGCGATAGCACGCGTTTTCTTGTCGGGAGCCTGTACTTACAGCAAATTCTTTCGTGGCGCCTGAGGTCCCCATGCGCGTCCCCGACCGAAAGTGCGACAGCGGGCCGAAACGTCTATGTCTCTGATTTTATTTGGTGAAGGCACCAGTCCTAGGCTAACCCGTCTCTGGTTGGAATTCCCTGTTTACAGGGAAAAAACAGGGAATTTCGCGTGTTTTGATGCCATGCTGACGATTCCAGCCTCGAATAGCTTCGAGATTGCAATGGTTTGCGGGTAGATTCCCTGCACACGGTAACAGGGAATTTAATTCGGGCTAACAGGGAACGAAATCTTAGGAACAGGTAATTTTCCAGGGGAAACAGGGTAGCAGATATTGGCTGGTGCGATCGGTTGGTTTCGCAGGCCTTTCCCAACCCGAATGGCTACTCAGCCAGGTGCAGGAGAATGATTGAATAGCCGTCTTCCTGCCGCAGGGCCTGGACGGCCAGATCGCCGGCCCCATTTGGGCCGAGCCAATCCTCAGTATCGGCCTCAACCATTTCTGATAGTGCAGCGTTGGTACCGACCCGCGGCAGGTCTGGCAGGCGCTGGCCTCTGTTCAACGCCACAAACGGAAATCCCGGACCGCGGTCGACATAGCGAAACTCGCCATCCTTTGCGAAGACGACGGCGAGCGGCTGCGGGTGCAGGGCAACATAGCGGCGTGCAGCAGCGGCCTTGCTGATGTGAAGATCGGCATGCATGACCAGAACGTGCTCAAGCTCTGGCAGCCTGCGCAGATAGCGGGAGAACAGTCGTGCCGGCGCCAGGAGTTCAATAGCGAACCGGTTGGCTTCGGATTCCTGGCTGACGTGAACAGCATCTCCGGCAGGTTGCGCCATATCCTGGCGTGTGCACTGGAACCCGTCGCCTGATGTCTCCCGGTGCCAGTGCGATAGGAAGTGGCCTAGCTCGTGGGCAACAGAAAACCGCCTGCGTTGGACGGATGAGCTACTGTTGACCCCTATTGTGCCGATATCCCTTTGGGGCTCTGTGATCAACACGCCCTCGAAACCGTTCAGGGGCTTCTCGTGGATGTCGACGATGTCGAAAAAAGGAGATTCGATTGATTCTGAAAGGACCTCGCCATGCCCAACCCCTCGATTGAAATGCTCCCGACATCCGGGTTGCGTCCCTATGCCAAAAACGCACGCACCCATTCCAGGAAGCAGCTGAAGCAGATTGCGGAATCAATCCGCACCTTCGGCTTTACGAACCCAATTCTGATTGATGCCGACAACACGATCCTTGCCGGTCACGGACGGGTCCAGGCCGCCAGGCTGATCGGCATGGAAAGAGTTCCCTGTGTTCGACTTGAACATATGACGCCCGAACAGAAGCGGGCCTATGTGCTTGCCGACAACAAGCTGGCGCTCAATGCCGGATGGGACGACGAACTGCTTGCCGAAGAGTTGAGAGCGCTGCTCGAGGTGGATATCGACTTTGACGTTGCAGTCACCGGCTTTTCGATTGCCGAGATCGACAGCCTGGTCGAGAACCTCATTCCGGAAGAGCCCGGAGATCCGGATGACGATGTTGTTCCAGGCATCGAGGACGGAGCGCCGCGTTGCCGCCTCGGCGACATCTTCGCGCTTGGTCCTCATCGGCTGATCTGCGGTTCGGCGCTGGATTCAGAAGTCGTGTCGGCGCTGATGGCTGGCGAGAAGGCGCAGATGGTCTTTACGGACCCACCCTATAATGTGCCGATCGACGGCCACGTCGGTGGCTCAGGGTCGATAAAACACCGCGAGTTTGCCATGGCATCAGGCGAGATGTCGGTTCCGCAGTTCACCAGCTTCCTGAAGGCGTCGATGGAGAACCTGGTTCGGCATTCCGTCGATGGCTCGATCCACTACATCTGCATGGACTGGCGCCACATGCCAGAAATGCTCGCTGCCGGCGAAGGCGTCTTTACCGAACTCAAGAACCTGATTGTCTGGGTCAAGGACAATGGCGGCATGGGCAC
>JBKJRE010000496.1:0-4936 GCA_046594775.1 Rhizobiaceae bacterium
GACGTGCCGCGCTATGAGAACTCCCCACAGGTCGTTCACTATCTGATCGCAGAACTCGAATGTTAGCTTCCCAGCATGATATAATTTGGCCAGTTCAATGCCGCTTTGATCCAGAGAGCTAGGCTCAGGACCTGTTAAAATGCTTGCGATGATGTGGATTGATTGATTCAATGGTGGCGTGAGGGAGGCGCTACCATGAGTGATCTGATTTGGCTTTCGGAGGCGCAGATGCGTCGGATCGAGCCGTATTTTCCATTGTCGCACGGGGTGCCGCGGGTTGATGATCGTCGGATCGTCTCGGGCATCATCTTCGTGATCAGGAACGGGCTGCGGTGGCGCGATGCGCCAGCCGAGTACGGGCCATCCAAGACGATCTACAACCGCTTCATCCGTTGGAGCCGGCTCGGTGTGTTCAACAAGATATTCGCGGCGCTCGCGGCGAAGGGCGGCAAGCCTGACCAGCTGATGATTGATGCGACCCATCTCAAGGCGCACAGAACCGCCGCCAGCCTGCTCAAAAAGGGGCTGTTCCCCGACGTATCGGGCGCACCAAAGGTGGCCTGAACTCGAAGCTCCATGCCGTTTGCGATGGCAAGGGCCGGCCGCTGGTGATGCTGCTGAGCGAGGGCCAGATGAGCGACTACAAAGGCGCGGCGCTGATGATCGACGCCCTGCCCAAGGCCAAGGTCTTGCTCGGTGACAGAGGATATGACGCCGACTGGTTCCGCGCCGCTCTGGCGGACCGCAAGATCACTGCCTGCATCCCCTCAAAGACCAACCGCAAGGTGCCGATCCCGCACGATCGCACTCTCTACCGCCAGCGCCACAAGATCGAGATCATGTTCGGCAGGCTCAAGGACTGGCGACGTATCCACACCCGTTACGATCGCTGCGCGCACACCTTCATGTCCGCCATCTGCATCGCAGCAACCGTCATCTTCTGGCTCAATCAATGAGTCCTGAGCCTAGGACGTCCGGTTGGCGTTTCCAGTCTTCGGTTGAATCGATTGAAGTTGATCTGGCGCGGACCGACATCTGATACTGTCCGGCCCTCGGGTTGTTGCCCGTCGAGACTGACGACAGTCAGGTAATGGAAAAAGTGGATATGGCAAAGTTCAGATTTCACAAGGTGGCCGCCCTCGCCGTGCTCATCGGGTTTGCCGGCTGGGTGGCGTCAGGTGAATTCTCGTCGGTCGGCAGCGCTGAAAACGACGACGCACCGAAGCCCGCCTCGGTCGAGCAGCCCCAGGCCGTGCCGCGGACCGTGGGGGTGGTGACGCCGCCGCGCGTCGCGCATGCGCGTGCCATTCGCATTTCGGGCCAGACCGAGGCAGAGAAGCGCGTGACGCTGGCCACTCGGGTGATGGGCGTCATCGAGAGCCTGCCGGTGAAGCAGGGCCAGCGCGTTAACCGCGACGACCTGGTGGTGAAGCTCGACGCCGGGGACAAGGAAGCCGCGATCCGGATGGCCCAGAGTGTGGTGGCGCAGCGGCAGGCCGAGGCCGACGCCGCCCAGCAACTCGTCAAGAGCGGCAACGCGCCCAAGCTGCAGACCGAGGCAGACCCAGGCGGCGCTCGCGACGGCCAAGTCGCAGCTGGAAGGCGCCAGATCCGAACTCGCCCAATACGAGATCCATGCACCATTCAACGGCCTTATCGACCGGGTTCCGGTGCAGCGTGGCAGCACCATACTGGCGGGCGCCGAAGTGGCGACGCTGATCAATCTCGACCCGATTCTGGCGGTCGGCGAAGTAAGCGAGCGCGACCTGCAGTATCTCAAGGTCGGCGATGCGGCCGAGGTTCGCCTGGTCAATAACCAGACCGTGAAGGGCACGCTGCGCTACATCAGCAGGGACGCTTCCAGCGCTACCCGCACCTTTCGCATCGAAGTGGCCATTCCGAATGAAGACAAGTCGCTGCCGGCCGGCATGACCGCTGAAATCGAGCTCCAGGGCCAGTCCACGGACGCCGTCATGCTGCCGCGTTCGGTGGTGACGCTGAGCGGGCCCGGCGATCTCGGCATCCGCGCCGTCGACAAGGATAACAAGGTGGTGTTCTTCCCGATCGATCTGGTCGACGATACGCCGGCCGGCGTCGTGCTGGCCGGCATTCCGGCCGACGCTCGGATCATTGTCGCCGGCCAGGACCTGGTCACCGAAGGCGACGAGGTGAAGCCGGTCGAGGCTGACGAGACGCTGATCAAGAAGCTGGTCGGCGAAGCGACCAACGGGACCTGACGCGGCATGGATATTGTCAAGCTTGCAATCCGCAATGCGCGCCTGACGCTGTCGGTGCTGGCCTTCCTGATCGTGGCGGGGGCGCTGGCCTACCGCGCGGTTCCCAAGGAGGCGGAGCCGGACGTCGCCATCCCGATCATGTATGTCAGCCTGGTCTACCAGGGCATATCGCCGGAGGATTCCGAGCGCCTGCTGCTCAGGCCGGTCGAATCGCAGCTCAAGAACCTCAAGGGCCTGAAGGAGATGAAGTCGGCCGCCTATCAGGGCGGCGGTTACGTCATCGTCGAGTTCGATCCCTCGACTGATCTCGGCGACGCGCTGGTCGACACCCGCAACAAGGTGCAGGACGCCAAGCGCGACCTGCCCGCCGGGGTCGAGGAGCCTGCCGTCAACGAGGTCAATCTGTCGGAGTTTCCGGTGCTGGTGGTGACGCTGTCGGGGAATGTGCCCGAACGCGTCCTGACGGCGGCGGCCAAGACGCTACGCGACAATATAGAGGAAGTGCCGGGCGTGCTGGAAGGCACGATCCAGGGATCGCGCGACGAGCTGGTCGAGGCGATCATCGACCCGATGAAGCTGTCGTCCTACGGGCTGAAGCTCGACCAGCTGATCCAGGGCATCGGCGCTTCCAACAATCTGGTGGCCGCCGGAACCATTGAGGGTGACGAAGGCAAATACGCGATCAAGGTGCCGGCGCTGATCGAGACGCCGCAAGACGTGGCCAACCTGCCGGTGGTCGCCGGGCAGAATGCCGTGGTGCGGGTGCGCGACATCGCCACGGTTCGCTCGACCTTCAAGGACGCCGAGACGATCACCAGGCTGGACGGCAAGCCGGCCATCGCCATCGAGGTCAAGAAGCGCATCGGCGCCAATATCGTCGAGACCATCGGGGGCGCCAAGGCGGTGGCCGACGCCTTCATCAAGACGATGCCGGAAGGCATGGTGGTGACCTATACGCAGGACAAGTCGGTGTTCGTAAACACGCTGCTCAACGACCTGCAGAACCACGTGCTGATTGCAGTTATCCTTGTCTTCATCGTCATTCTCTACGCGCTGTCGGGGCGGGCGTCGCTGCTGATCGGCCTGGCTATTCCGGCCTCGTTCCTGATGGGCATCCTGGCGCTGGCGCTGATGGGATACACGATCAACATGATCGTGCTGTTCAGCCTGATCCTGGCGGTCGGCATGCTGGTCGACGACGCCATCATCGTCACCGAGTTCGCCGAGAGGCGGATGTCGGAGGGCATGCCCCGGGAAATGGCCTTCGAACAGGCAGCAAAGCGCATGGCCGGACCAGTGATCGCCGCCACGATGACGCGCATCGCGGCGTTCTCGCCGCTGCTGTTCTGGCCTGGCATCATCGGCGATTTCATGAAGTACCTGCCAATAACGCTGATCGTGACGCTGGCCGCCTCCATGGCCTATGCGCTGATCTTCGCGCCGACGATCGGGGCGCTTATCGGCAAGGCGCCGGTATACGAGGAAGGCGATCTTGAGGACGGCGCCTATATGGCGATCGTCAAGCGCGCGGTAGACTACCCCAAAACGGTGCTGTTGCTGACCGTGGCGTTGCTGGTGGCGGTGCCCGTGGCCTATTCCAAATTCGGCGCCGGCGTGGAATTCTTCCCCTCGGTCGAGCCCGATTACGGCCTGCTCTACGTGCATGCGCGGGGCAATCTGTCGCTCGCCGAAATGGATCTCGCCACGCGCGAGGCGGAAGACCGCATTCTCGGCTGGCCCGGCATCAAGTCGGTCTATACACGTGCCGGCAAGACGCGCGGCGGCGGCGCCGACATTCCCGAGGATGTCGTCGGGGTCATCCAGTACGAGTTCGTCGACTGGCGTGAACGCAAGTCGGCCCACGACATTCTCGACGAACTGCGCGTGGCGATGGCCGGGATTCCGGGCGTCGACGTGGAAGTGCGGGTGCCGGAAGCGGGTCCGCCGACGGGCAAGCCGATTCAGGTCCAGCTGGCGGCGCAAAATCCCGAGGGCCTGAATGATCTGGCGCGCAAGGTGGCGGCCGAGGTGGCCAAGGTGCCGGGTGTCATCGACATCGCCGACGGCCTGCCGCCGCCCGGCATCGACTGGGCGCTGGAAGTGGATCGCGCCAAGGCCGCGCAGTACGGCGTCAGCCCGGCCTCGGTCGGCACGGTGGTGCAACTGGTCACCACCGGCCTGAAGCTAACAGACTACCGGCCGCCAGGCGCCGACGACGCGGTGGATATCCGCCTGCGCGTGCCCGAGGACCGGCGCACCCTGTCAGCGCTCGACCAGCTGAGAATCGAGACGGCGCGCGGCTCGGTGCCGATCTCGAATTTCGTGTCGCGCAAACCGGAACGAACCGTCGGCATTCTAAACCGCATCGAGGGCAAGCGCACCATCACGATCGCCGGCAATGTCGATTCATCGCATCAGGTGGCGGCGGTGCAGGCCGAGGTCGCGAAAGTGGTCGGCGGCATGGAACTGCCGGGTGTCAACTGGAAGCTCGGGGGATCGAACGAGGACAGCGAGGAGGCCAGCGCCTTCCTCGGCAATGCCTTCGGCGCCGCCATCTTCCTGATCTTCATCGTGCTCCTGGCGCAGTTCAACAAGTTCACCAGCGTGTGGCTGGTGCTGTCCTGCGTGGTCATGGCGACGATCGGTGTGTTCCTCGGGCTGCTGATAACAGGCGAGACGTTCGGCATCGTCATGTCGGG
>JBKJRE010000321.1:0-3061 GCA_046594775.1 Rhizobiaceae bacterium
CCGCCGCCTCGCCGACCGCGTAATAGAGGCGGCCGCCATGGTAGGTGACGCCCCAGACGCGGCGCTCGTCCTGCGTGAAGCCCCAGGTCTCGGGGTCCTCGCTGTCGAAGGCGGCGCCCTGGATATCCATGACCGCCCCGTCGTCGGCAACGGCGGCGAGGCCACGGGCAGGCCGGCCGTCGACGCCGTGATCGAAGCTGTCGATGATGTTTCCGTCGGCGTCGATGCGATGGATCACGCCACTGTCGAGGTCGGAGGCGAAGAACTGACGGTGGGTCTTGTCGAAGGCGATGTTGCCGATGCCGGGACCGCTATTGGTCTCGATGTCGGCAAACAGCTTCACGGCGCCGGTGATTCCGTCAACGCGCCAGATGCTGCCAGGCCCGCCGCCATTCTCGACGCCGAACTGGCCTTCCATGAAGGTCGCGCCTGCAATTCCACGGCGTTCGCGTTCGGCGCGGCCGTCGGCATCGGCGTCCGGCGTGACGATGCGCAGACCATGCAGCGATGTCGCGGCGGCGTAGAGGTCGGGGATGCCCGACGGCTCGCCGTCGCGCACGCCGTCATCATAGGCCAGCCCGAAGACCTGGCCTATCTGGCTGGCCAGCACCTCGAAAGGCTGCGGCGTGAAGACCAGCTGGCCCGACGGCGGACCGCCAAGCGCCGAAACGTCAAAAACGCGCAGGGTCGCGCGTTGCGTGTCGATGAAGGTTTCGTCAACCGGATCGACCCCGGGCGGCAGCCCCTCCTCGATCCCCGGGATGGTGGTGCCGGAGAACCCAGTGACCGCCATCGAACCAGGAAAAATGATCTGCCCTTCCTGGGCATGGCCCGGGCCGGAAAGCCACAGGCCCGCGCCGAGCGCCAGCGCCAGCAGGCCGCTGCCATTGCACAGTGTCCTTCGCAACCGGGCACGACTGTCGCGCAGGATGAGGCTGGAAGCGAGCGAAGTCAGCGTGCCGCGGCTGGAGGACATTGTTCTACTCCCGAGCTGGCCGGAAGAAGATGCCGCAAGAACGTAGCTCGGGATCAAGCACGCTTGTCCGGCACCTTCTCCCCTTGCGATTTGTACGCCCCCACCCGGGACGTTACTTCGGTACTTCCGCTGGGTCAACGCAATCGGTCCGACGCCCTGCGCCGCCATCCCGTCACGATGACGGTGGCCGCGCCGGATGCCGGACGATCCTGGTGACCCGCAACACTGAGTGCTTCTGGTCATTGGGTGTTTCCTTTCCAAGGGCCGCGTCATTGCGGCGCCTGGAGGTCAGTCGCGACGGGGATATGAAAGGTTCATTCGGCCTGCGACCAGCCTGGCGGAATGGCGGGCCCGTGCCTGATTGGACGTGGAAAACCGAAGGTTTGACTCTGCTGAAAAATAAGTATATGTTTTTGCAATCGATATTTGCTTGTCTGACTTTTGCTCATGCGCGGTTGAAGCGCTTTTGACGAACTTCCTCTTCAAAAATCGAGACGAAATGTAGTCTTGCAGTCGCAGGATTGCGTATATTTTTTGCCAAGGAAAGGGTTCGCTATGAGCACCGGCACAGTAAAATGGTTCAACGCCACCAAGGGTTTCGGCTTTATTCAGCCAGATGACGGCGGCGCCGACGTATTCGTTCACATCTCGGCCGTCGAGCGCGCAGGAATGCGCGACATCGTAGAGGGCCAGAAGCTCAGCTACGAGATGGTTCGCGACAACAAGTCGGGCAAGATGGCAGCGGATTCGCTGCAGGCTGCCTGATAGGCATTCAGCCATGGCGATGACCGCGGATGTACCGGCATCGTCAGGCACTTGAATGCCAAGATGAGAGGTCAGGCAATTGCCTGGCCTTTTTCTTAGCGATGACCGCTATCCGAGATCGAGGTGACACGTTGAGCGAGAACTCCCGAAAGACGCGCGACCAGGCTGAAACCATGTTCAGCAAGACGCAGACCCAGATGCTGTCGCTCGGCCGCATCCTGTCCGAGCAGGACGCCGCCAGCCAGGCGCGCGAAGCCAAGACGGCGCGGCTGAGGGAAATGCGCCTCGAAAAGGAAGCCGAGGAACAGGCAGCGGCGGCAATCGCCAAGGCTGCCGGCCCGGTGAAGCGCGGAGCGAAACGCTGATGGCCAAGCGCGCGGTCGCCACGACCATCCCCGAAGATTCAACCATCGCTGACGTGTCGGCCACACTCGACCACCCGGTCGAATATGTCCGCCGTGTGCTCGAGAAGCTCGAGCGCTGCCGCCGCGCCCATGGCGACGCACAGGTGCGCATCGGCGTGCGTGGCCGTCCGGAATGCCCGAACTACCTCATCGAATACATCGCCGAGGACGCAAAGACCCGGCAGAGCTCGGTCAAGTCGGACGCAGCCTATAGCGGCAGCACGCATCGCGAACTCGCGCCAAGGCATATCGAGGAGACCCGAAACTGGTCGCCCGAAGAGATGAACATCACCGCCGTCATGGCGCTGATCGGCCGGCTGCGCAATCCGCGCGATGCGGCGCGCCAGCAGTTCGAAGACTGAGACATGGCGATCAAATTCACCGCCAAGGACGAACCCGCAGCCGCCAAAGAGCGCAGCAAGGTTTCCAAAGCCGATGCTCCCGAGCCGAAGGACGCCGTTGGTCCCGCCGAGGAATCGGAACTGTTTCCCGCGGCCCCCAAACCACCTTCAAAAAAGCGCAAGCTCAGATAATCCGGCTTCAAGCTCAGCCCATGGCCGGCCAGGTGTCGGTCAGGCGGTAGCCGGACGGCCACGGATCGTCCGGATCGAGCATGTGCTGATGCGTGCCGGTAATCCAGCCGCGGCCGGAGACAGACGGCACGATCGCCTTGTGTCCGCCGACTTGCGTCTCGCCGGCAATCCTTCCGACGAAACGCGACCCGATGATCGAGATCGCCGTCAGGCTGTCGCCGACCTGCATCTCTCCTCTTGCATGCATCACAGCCATGCGCGCGGAGATCGCCGTTCCGGTCGGCGAGCGATCGATCTTGCCCGGCCTGATGGCGACCGCCGAACGGGTCATCGGCATGCCGTCCTCGGTGTAGACCGGCCCGGCGAAGGCGCAGAATGAAATA
>JBKJRE010000366.1:0-10103 GCA_046594775.1 Rhizobiaceae bacterium
TGCCGAAGGTGGATACGCCGCGCGATATTCACGATGTCGACGACATGCTGGACGAAACCGACGCGCCGAAGGAATTGCGGCTGTGGATCATGATCGAGACCGCCAAGGCAATGCTCAATATTGGGCCCTTGGCGGAATTCGGCCGCGACGGGGCGGCAAGGCTCGATTGTTTCGTTGCCGGCACGAACGATCTGGTGAAGGAAACCGGCATTCTGGCGACGCCCGACCGGCGCTATCTCGCGCCCTGGCTGATGCAGATGGTGCTGGCGGCGCGCGCCGGCGGCCTCGATGTTCTGGATGGCGTCAGCAATGATTTTCGCGACCTGAAGGTGTTTTCCCGTGAATGCGAGGAAGGCGCGGCGATGGGCTTTGATGGCAAGGCGTTGATCCATCCGGCGCAGATCGACGCGGCCAACCGGGCGTTTTCTCCCTCGGACAGCGACTTGGCCGAGGCGCAGGGGATTGTCGCGGCCTTCGCTCAGCCGGATAATGTGCAAAAGGGCGTGATCGCGCTGGGCGGCAGGATGGTTGAGCGGCTGCATCTGGCGCAGGCGGAAAGGCTGCTGGCCAAAGCCGCCGCGCGCGCAAGAAGGAATGAATGACGTGAAACTCTACCGGTTTTTGAGCGGGCCCGACGATGCGAGCTTCTGTCACAAGGTGACGGCGGCGCTGAACAAGGGCTGGCACCTTTTCGGCTCGCCAACCTACGGTTTTGATGCCGAGTCCAAAACGATGCGCTGCGGCCAGGCGGTGGTAAAGGATGTCGAGGGCGTCGATTACGATCCCGGCATCAAGCTTGGCGATTACTAATCGGCGGCTTCCTCGATCGTTTCCATATCGTCGTCGGAGAGCCCGAAATGGTGGCCGATCTCGTGGATCAGCACATGATTGATGATTGATCCCAGCGTTTCATCGTTCTCGGCCCAGTAGTCGATGATGGCGCGGCGATAGAGGGTCACGCGGTTCGGCCCCTCTCCGGTCTGCGGGTTCCAGCGCTCCGCGATGCCGCGACCCTCGAACAGTCCGAGCAGGTCGAAAGGGGACTCAAGCGAAAGATCGTCCATGATCTCGTCGGTCGGGAACTCGGCAATCTGGATGATGATCTCGCCGGTCAGCGTGCGGAATGTCTCCGGCAGATGAGCGTAGGCTTCAAGAGCCAGAAGCTCCATCTCCTCCATTGAGGGCGACAATTGATCATGCCATGCGCGGGTCTGGTAGATACGGGCCATGCGTGTTCCTTTTGTCGCATATAGCCGTTTGATCGCGCTGTTTCGAGGTTCTTGCGACGCAGACAGTAAAATCGGCTGCATGCAGAGCAGTCCAGAGAGGAATAAATTCTCTGTGAGCGGTGCTTGACTCTTCTGGCTGCGTCTGGAATCTATAAGAACACAACAGGAACATTTTCCGGGAAGCAGAACCGTCATGGCGACCAGAGCCGTGGCGCAGGGGACCGTTTTTGCCTTGCGCCACAAGATCGCGAAGATAGAAGGCCGGCTTGCCGAACGCCTTGAAGGCCGTGCAGCGTCGCCTGCCGTCCTGCAAACTATCGTATCGCGGCGCTATGGCGGCGTCTCGACAGGCGAGGAGTTTCTGTCGACCGGAGCAGAAAATCTCGACCGCGTGCTGGGTGGCGGCCTGCCCAAGGCTGGCCTTATGGAAATTCATGGCGCGCAAACACGCGATGCCGGCGCTGCGGCCGGCTTCGCGCTTGCCCTGATCAGCCTCATCCAGAAACAGCAGGCCCCAAAGACGCCGATGCTGTGGATCGGCACTGCGGAAGTCTTTCGTGAAGCCGCCTTTCCGCATGCTCCCGGGTTGCATCAACGCTTCGGTATAGCGCCAGAAAGCATTCTCGTCTCCGAAGCGCCCAAGCTCGCCGATGCGCTGTGGATTGCCGAAGAAGCCGCGCGCCTGAAAACGCTTTGCGCGGTGCTTCTGGAACTGCGCGGCAACCCGCGGGGTCTTGACCTGACGGCGACGCGCCGCCTGCACCGCCGGGCGCAGGAAGCGGGCCGTCCGGTTTTCCTGTTGCGTCAATCGGCAAGAGCCGAGCCGACAGCCGCCCCGACACGGCTTTGCATAGCGCCGGCGCAGGCAGGCTTGCGTCAGACCGTAAGCGGCCCCCTTGCCCGTTCGATCGGCCCGCCGGGGTTCGCCGTCAGCGTATCCAAGAGCCGCACGGCTCTCTCGGACCAGTTTCTCCTGGAATGGAATTTCGATGAATGCGCTTTTCAGCAGAGATGGCAGGCCGGTCTCCAATCAGAGAATCCTGTCGCTGTGGTTCCCCTATCTCAGCACCGAGAGGGTCATGCGGCAGCGCCTGGGGCGGTCGTGGCGCTCCAACCGGCCGGCGGTGACGCCGCCTCTCGTCATCAGTCACCGCGAGAACAACACGCAGCGTATCGCCGCGCTTGACGAGCAGGCCGAGCGCATCCGCCTGAAGTCCGGCATGGGCATTGCCGACGCTCGCGCCATGCACCCGTCGATCGATATTATCGAGGCCGACCCGGAGGCCGACCGGCAATTGCTTGAAAGCCTGGCTGACTGGTGTGATCGCTACACGCCGCTGGTGGCGCTGGAAGGCAAGGCGGGCCTTTTCCTCGACATTACCGGTTGTGTGCATCTGTTCGGCGGCGAGAAGCGCCTTCTCGACGACATTCTGGCGCGATTCTTCCACCAGGGCTTCGACGCGCGCGCCGGTCTTGCATCGACGCCTGGTGCGGCGTGGGCCGCGGCGCATTTTTCGGGATCGCTGATCGTCGAGCCGGGACAGGAGGCCGACCTTCTAGGACCGCTACCGCTGCCGGCGCTGCGGCTGGAGCCGGCGACCTGCGCCAGCCTGGAAAGTGTCGGTCTGCGCACGGCAGGCGCCATCATGGCGGCGCCGCGCGCGCCACTGTCGCGCCGCTTCGGCAACGGCCTCCTCATTCGTCTCGATCAGGCTCTCGGCAATCTTGAAGAAGCCTTGTCGCCACGGCTTCCCGTTGCGCCACTGTCGGTCGAACGGCATCTGGTGGAACCGGTCTCGACGATCGAAGACATCGAAAGCCTGATCGCGCAACTCGCGGCCACGCTAAAGGACAATCTGGAAAGGCGTGAAGAGGGGGCGAGAAAGCTGCAACTGCAGCTGTTCAGGGTCGACGGGGCGGTCAGCCGCGTTTGCGTCGGCACTTCGCGTCCGGTTCGCGATCCTCGGCTTGTCCAGAAACTGTTCCATGAACGGCTAAAGGCGCTCGAAAGCGATATCGATGCCGGTTTTGGCTTCGATCTCGTGCGCCTGTCGGTTACTGCGACTGTCCGATTCGAGATGGAACAGGGCGATCTGGCCGGGCAAGAGCCGGATCGCGACGAGGACATCGCTATGCTGGCCGACCGCATTCGCGCCCGCCTCGGAAAGCAGGCGATTTTGCGGGCCGTTGAGGTTGAGAGCCATCTTCCCGAGCGTGGGGTCAGCATGGTGCCCCTTGCCGAAGCAGCGGGTCGGAACCAGGCAGGGACAAATCCATGCCTTATTGCTGCGCCGGAGCGGCCTGTCCGCCTGTTTCGGCACCCCGAACCACTTGATGTTCCGGCTACCGAGTTGCCGGAAGGCCCGCCGCTGCATTTCCGCTGGCGACGGGTTCTCTACAAGGTGGCGCGAGCAGAAGGGCCGGAACGGATCGCGCCGGAATGGTGGCGAGAGGAAGCGGACGCGCCAGTGCGCGATTATTTCCGGATCGAGGACGCAGAGGGCAGGCGATTCTGGCTGTATCGGCAAGGCCTCTACGGGGCATCGCAAAAGGCAATCCCCCGCTGGTTCATGCACGGTCTTTTCGCATGAATGCGATCGCGCCCATTTCCTATGCCGAATTCGGCATACAGTCGAATTTCTCGTTCCTGCGCGGAGCATCAAGGCCCGAGGAACTGGTCGTAACAGCCAGGATGCTGGGATTCGCGTCCATCGGTCTTGCCGACAGAAACAGCGTGGCCGGCGTGGTGCGCGCCTGGCAGCAGGCAAAGGTTGAGAGGCTTTCCTATCATCCGGGATGCCGTCTGGTGTTTTGCGACGGCACGCCGGACATGCTGGCCTATCCGCGAGACCGCCAGGGCTGGGGATATCTGTGTCGCATGCTGACGCAGGCCAATCTGCGCGAGGAAAGCCAAAAGGGCGCGCCGCGGCTCTATCGGCAGGATCTGCTTGAGTGGGGCGACCGGATGGCGATCGCCGTGCTGCCGGATTTGACGCACGATGCTCAGTCCGCGCTAGACCTGTTGCGCCAGATGAAAGATCGCTTCGGCAATGCCGTGCGGCTTGCGCTGACCCCGGACTATCATGGCAATGACCGTTACAGGATCGAGCAGGCGGCTGCTCTGTCCGCAGCCGTCGGCGTGCCGCTGATGGCGACCAACGATGTTGTCTATCACACGGCCGAAAGGCGGCCGCTTCAGGATGTACTGACGGCCATTCGCCTGAACGTACCCGTTGGCGCTGCCGGGCTGGAGCTGAGGGCAAATGCCGAGCGTCATCTGAAGACCCCGTCGGAGATGGCGCGGCTTTTCAGGCATCATCCCGAGGCTGTTACAGAGACGCTCCAGTTTGCCGCTGAACTCGACTTTTCGCTCAGCAACCTGGAATACAACTATCCCGAAGAGCCGACGGAATCGGGACTCGCGCCGCATGCAGAACTCGAAAGGCTGACGTGGGAGGGCGCGGCGCATCGTTACCCGGGCGGCGTTTCCGAAAAGGTGAGCGCCATTATC
Organism: Rhizobiaceae bacterium; assembly: GCA_046594775.1. Taxonomy (GTDB): domain Bacteria; phylum Pseudomonadota; class Alphaproteobacteria; order Rhizobiales; family Rhizobiaceae; genus CAMYMG01. The sequence goes on from JBKJRE010000366.1 coordinate 4,741, forward strand.
CGGCACGAACTCGCAACAATTCGCACGCTGAACTATGCCCGCTATTTCCTGACCGTCCGCGACATCGTGAAATTTGCCAGGTCACAGAATATTCTGTGCCAGGGTCGCGGCTCGGCCGCCAATTCGGTCGTCTGCTACTGCCTTGGCATCACCGATGTCGGCCCCGAGATCATCGACGTCCTGTTCGAGAGGTTCATCTCCGCCGAACGCAATGAGCCACCCGACATCGACGTCGATTTCGAGCATGAAAGACGCCACGAAATCATCGCTTATATCTATGAAAGGTACAGTGAAAAACGCACTGCGCTGGCCGCCTCTGTCGTTACCTATCGCGGCCGCTCGGCGCTTCGCGAAGTAGCGAAGGCGCTAGGTCTGTCAAACGATGTCCAGACCGCACTCTCGGGTTCTGTGTGGGGCTGGGGCGCACCGGAGGTTGGCGAAAGCGAAGCCAAGGCCGGGGGGCTGGATCAGGCCGATCCTCTGTCACGCAAAGTCATTGCCCTCGCCAACGAACTGATGGGATTTCCGCGTCATCTTTCCCAGCATGTAGGCGGCTTCGTCATCACAAGGGACCGGCTCGACGAGATTGTCCCGCTCGTCAAGACGGCCATGGACGAACGCAAGATGGTCGAGTGGGACAAGGACGATCTCGACGCGGTGAAAATCCTCAAGGTCGACATTCTGGCGCTCGGCATGCTGTCGTGCCTCAGTCGCTCCTTCAAGCTGCTGGATACACATTACAACGTAAGGGACGGGTATGGGCGGGCGCTCGGCCTGGCGACAATCCCGCCGGAAGACCGGAGGGTCTATGACATGATCTGCCGCGCCGACACGCTGGGCGTCTTCCAGATCGAATCCCGCGCCCAGATGTCCATGCTGCCCCGACTGCAGCCACGGGAATTCTACGATCTCGTCATCGAGGTCGCCATCGTCAGGCCCGGACCCATCCAGGGAGACATGGTTCATCCCTATCTGCGCCGCAGGCAGAACAAGGAAAAGGTGGAATACCCCAAGCCCGAATTGGAGGAAATCCTCGGCAAGACGCTTGGCGTTCCGCTGTTCCAGGAACAGGCGATGAAGATTGCCATCGTCGCCGGCGGCTTCAAGCCGGGTGTCGCGGACGAACTGCGACGCGCCATGGCGACCTTCAAGAGAACAGGCACGATCGGCAATTACCGCCAGAAGATGGTCGAGGGCATGCTGGGAAATGGCTATGACAAAGAGTTCGCCGAGCGTTGTTTCAAGCAGATCGAGGGATTCGGCGAATATGGCTTTCCTGAGAGCCACGCAGCGTCATTCGCGCTGCTGGTCTACGCCTCGTGCTGGTTCAAGACTTTCTATCCGGATGTCTTCTGTGCCGCGATCCTGAATTCTCAACCGATGGGATTCTATGCGCCAGCCCAGCTGGTGCGGGATGCGCGCGATCATGGCGTCGATATTCGCGATGTCGACATCAATCATTCCAGCTGGGATTGCACGCTGGAGCAGGTGGCTTTCGATGCTGGGCGCGTCCTTGACCGGCATGCCGAAATGCGCGGCATCATCCAGACCCGGCATGCCGTCCGACTGGGATTGCGTCAGATCAAAGGACTTTCCGAGAAGCGAATCGCGCATTTTGTGGCGCTGCGCGGCAATGGATACATGTCGGTCCGCGATGTCTGGCTTCGGTCAGGACTGGGCGTGGATGAAATTGAAAAACTCGCGCAGGCCGACGCCTTTCGCTCCGTTGGCATCGATCGCCGCGAGGCGCTGTGGGCCGTGCGGGCTCTCGATGGCAGGAGCGCCGCCGAAAAGCTGCCGCTGTTTGACCGACCCGAGATCCGCCTGCGCGACAATGAGCCGGAGACATTACTGCCCGTGATGCCCCCGGGCCAGCATGTCGTTCATGACTATCAGTCGATGGGGCTATCCCTTAAAGCCCATCCCGTCGCCTTCCTGCGCCAGCGGCTTGATCGTCATGGGATCACGCCGAATGCGAGTCTTGTCCACGTGCCGAACGCCAAACGAGTCTCGGTTGCGGGACTGGTGCTGGTGCGGCAGCGGCCGGGCAAGGGAAATGCCATCTTCCTGACGTTGGAGGACGATCAGGCCGTGGCCAACATCATCATCTGGTCACGGAATTTCGAAAAATTCCGGCCAGTGGTCATGGGTTCCAGATTCGTCTGCGTGACCGGCAAGCTGCAGTCGGAATCCGGGGTGGTTCACATCGTGGCCGAAAAGATCCAAGACCTGACGTCATGGCTCTCTGCGCTTCTCGAAGAAACGTCGCTGCAGAAATCCGGCAAGATGGCCGCGAATGACGCCCCGACAAAGATCGGGGCGGATCGCCTTGGCCCAATGACGCAGAAGGGTAATCCAGTCAGACCGGATGTCGACACAATGGCCTTGCGTGCCGGCAGCGTCATGCCGAAAGGCAGAAACTTCCAATGACTAAACGTCAGCGGAAGCCCTCAACGCTTGCGCCCCGGCCGCTTCGAGGCCGTATCGGGCTTGGGATCGATTGTACGTGCTTCGGACGGCAACATCACAGGGATCCCGTCACGAACCGGATAGGCCAGTTTGGCCAGTTTCGATACCAACTCACCATGCGCCGCATCCCAGACGAGCGGCCCCTTGGTCAGGGGACATGCAAGAAGCTCAAGGAGCTTCACATCGATATCAGATCTATTGCCGGCTTCACTCATGCTGCCTTGCTCCGACTTTACTGCAGGCTGGAACCGAAATCGTCATTTTCCCGCACCAGGGTCATTTCGGTCAAGGCTATCAGCGTCTCTGCGCGAGTCTTCAGATCAGGCGCTTCCAGCAGCGCCTGCTTTTCCGCAGCGCCATAGGGCGCCATCATGGAAAGCGCGTTGACCAGCATGGCGTTCTCGGCGCGGCTGATGCTGTCCCAGTCGGCCTCGAGGCCGTTGGCTTCCAGATAGGAGCGAAATGTTGAAAGCAGAGCCGACCGGTCCACCTCGCCGCCCGTCATGTCCTCGTCCAGATCACCGACAAACGAGGTCACCCGGCATTGCCGATAGGGGGTTTTGACCGACAGCTCCTCGGTTACCCTGAAGCGGCAGACACCCTGAAGCGCGATCAGATATCGCCCATCGCCGGATTCTGTCAGCGACGCAATCCGGCCCAGACAGCCTACGCTGCATATCTCTGGCTCTCCATCCTTGCGCAAGGCTCCGTCAAAAGCGGGCTGGACCATGCCGATCAGCCGAGACCCAGCCATAGCTTCGTCGATCATCTGGAGATAGCGGGGCTCGAAAATATTCAGCGGCAGACGTCCGCCGGGCAAAAGCAGGGCTCCCGTCAACGGAAACACCGGCACCACCAGAGGCAAGTCCGATTCACGCCGGTAATTGTAGTTTCCCGCCTGCACCTGTTCCTCCTTCGCCCAACCCCAATCTATCTGGCGCAGCCTGCAGGGGTTGCAAGTCCCTCTACGGCTAGCGGCGAACGGTTACGAAAACAGCAGGGAAGACAGCCTTCTGCGTGTGGAAAGTGTCACCTCGTCGGTTGGCCCCCACGCTTCGAACAGTTTGATTAGCTGGGCGCGAGCGCCATCGTCGTTCCAGGTGCGATCCGCCATGACAATAGCCAGAAGATTGTCAGCTGCCTCCTGACGGTTGCCCTGCGCATTCTGAATCATCGCAAGATCGTAGCGAGCCTGAAAATCCTTGGGATTCTCCGCAAGTCGCCGCTCGAATTCGGCGGGGTCTCCAAGCCGCTCCGCTTCGGCTGCCAGCGCAATCTTGGTGCGGACCCCGACGATCGCGGCAGCATTGGCTTCGGCGGGCGGACATCTGGACAGCACCTCCTCCGCCCCTGCAACATCGCCGGCCTCGAATAACATATCGGCGAGCCCGGCAATGGCTTCGATATTGTCCGGCGCCTGCTGGAGCACGGCATCGTATATGCCGGCCGCCGTTTGCGGATCGCCGGACTCGCGCGCCTGTCTGGCAGCTTGCAGCGCTTCGGCAACCTGCTCCTCCACGCCATCCTTGCCGACGAGCTTTTCAATGAAGGCGTTGATCTGGCTTTCGGGAACCGCACCCATAAATCCGTCGGCGGGCTGTCCGTCCTTGAAGGCGATAACCGCCGGAATCGACTGTATCCCCAGTTGCCCGGCAATTGCCGGGTGATCGTCAATATTCATCTTGACCAGCTTCACGCGACCGCCTGCCGCCGCTACCGCACGCTCAAGCGCCGGTTGAAGCTGTTTGCAAGGACCACACCATGGCGCCCAGAAATCCACCAGAACCGGCTGCTTGCGGGATTCCTGAATCACGTCGGAGGCAAAATGCGCAGTGGTTGTATCCTTGATCGGCGCTGGACTGGTATTGGGTCCGTTCGACAGAACGGCGTCTGGCGCGCCGTAGCTCACCTTCTGCGAATACGGACTGCCTATGGCGCCGAACGGATTGTCATTGTCGCTCATCTTGTCCCTTTCGGTGCCGGTATGGCCAGAACTCCAACCGATCGGCACATTCCCGCAAATCGTTTGCTGTTCGCCACCATGTGGCGATCAGGCCGACAGTTTCAAGATCAACGGCTCGTGTCCGGTGGCCCGCACAAAGCGCAGCAAATCGTTGGACGATATCGAAGTGGTGGCCTCGTTGGTCAGAGGATGGGCATTGATTCTGTCATGCCGGAGCAAGGCAGCATCAACTACAAATCTGACCAAACCGCTCGGGTCGTTGATCAACCCGAACACGGTAACGGCACCCTGCATCACGCCAAGATGCTCCATCAACGCTTCCGGTTTGCCGAAAGAGACTCGCGAAGCGGCGCCGATCAGATGGTGAATCTGTTTGAGATCGATTTCCGCGTCTTCTCCCACTGTTACCAGAAAGAAACTGCCCTTCTTATCCTTGAGGAACAGATTCTTGGTATGGCCTCCGGGAATTTCGCCTCGCAACGCCTGCGACTCGGCGACGGTGAACAAGGGCGGATGCGATACTGTAGAAACCTCGATGCCGAGATTGGAGAGAAAGGCGAACAGGTCGCTCGGCGTCTTGGGCATGGCAGTTCGGTCCGGACTAGGATTGCGCTAGCTGCATTAGAGGAAAGGCCATGCAGGGACAACCCGAGCGTCGAGTTGTCTCGACTGGCCGGAGCCGGCAAGGAAGCGCGAGGCGTCTGATGCGGCACAGCATTTGCCTGTTGCATTCGCCGGGCTCTTCGGCCATATAGGCGCGGCTTGCGGCTGAAAAGGCCGCGCGAGCGGGTGTAGCTCAGGGGTAGAGCACAACCTTGCCAAGGTTGGGGTCGGGCGTTCGAATCGCCTCACCCGCTCCAAATTTCGAGACGTTGAAGGCCGTGGAACTCCGCGGCTTTTTCGTTTTCAGGGAACCTGGAACAAGGGTGGC
>JBKJRE010000441.1:0-2964 GCA_046594775.1 Rhizobiaceae bacterium
CTGGTTCCCGGCGATCCGGGCCTGACGGTGGTCATGGCCTTTCCCCGTGCTAAGGGTGGATAGATGAGTGCAAAAGCGGGATCAGGCACCGGCGGAACCGAGTTTCATCTGCGTCCGCGCGTTGCATTGTCGCCGCTTGACAGTACAGCGGCCTTTGAATGGCTCACCGAGGTCGCGTCTGCCGCTTCCGAAGAAGGGCTGTCGCGGACGGCCGGCCTGCTTTCCGCCAAAGACGACATCCAGGCGTTTCTCGCGGCGGTGTTCGATCTGTCGCCCTTCCTGCGCGATTGCGCCAGACGTCGTCCCGAAATGCTGGAAGGGCTGTTCGATCAGTCGGTCGAACAGCGCCTCGCCCGGATCGGGGCTGAGATCGGCACGGCGGGACGTAACGCCGACCAGACCGAAAACGGGTTGATGAAGGACCTGCGCGGGCTGAAGCTGGAAGCGCACTTCCTGATCGCCCTGTCCGATCTCGCCGGTGAGGCGCAGACGCCCGCCATCGTACGCCGCCTGAGCGACCTGGCCGACGCCTGTGTGCGTGCGGCGATCGACTTTCTGCTGGGCGACGCCAACCGCCAGGGCGGGCTGAAGCTGCCCGATCCGGACCAGCCGGGCAGCGGCTCCGGGTGGATCGTGCTCGGGATGGGCAAGCTCGGCGCGCATGAGCTGAATTTTTCGTCCGATATCGACCTTGTCGTCTTCTTCGACCCCGAAGCGCCGGCGATGGTCGATCCGCTTGAAGCGACCGACCTGTTCGTGCGCCTGACCAGGCGCCTGATGCGAATCCTGAATGACCGGACAGAACACGGCTACGTTTTCCGAACCGATCTGAGGCTGCGCCCTGATCCGGGTTCGACGCCGCTGGCCATCCCTGTGGAAGCAGCGCTCAACTACTATGAGAGCCGCGGCCAAAACTGGGAACGCGCCGCCATGATCAAGGCGCGGCCCATTGCCGGCGACATCAAGGCGGGCGAGGCGTTTTTGCGCGAACTCCAGCCCTATGTCTGGCGCAAATATCTCGATTTCGCCGCCATCGCCGACGTCCATTCGATCAAGCGCCAGATCCATGCGCACAAAGGCCACGACGAAATCGCGGTGCTGGGTCACAACGTCAAGCTCGGACGGGGCGGGATTCGCGAGATCGAGTTCTTCGTCCAGACCCAGCAGTTGATCGCCGGCGGCCGCTTTCCGGAATTGCGTCTGCGCGAGACCGTGCCGATGCTCGAGCGGCTGGCCGAGCGCGGCTGGATAACGCCGGAGGTGCGCGATTCGCTAACGACGCAATACTGGTTTTTGCGGCGCGTCGAGCATGCCGTGCAGATGGTGGCAGACGAACAGACGCATCTGCTTCCCGATACGCAGGAGGAGCTGGAGCGCATCGCCCGCATGCTCGGCTTTTCCGGCACCGATGAATTTTCGACGGCTTTCCGCGCCTCGCTTCACGAGGTTGAGCGCTACTATGCCGAGCTGTTCGAGACGGCGCCGGGCCTCTCGTCGGGCATCGGCAATCTTGTCTTTACCGGGGACGTCGACGATCCCGACACGCTCAACACGCTGGCGCAGCTCGGTTTCGAGCGGCCAAGCGACATCTGCCGGGTCATCCGCAGCTGGCACTTCGGTCGCTATCGGGCGACGCAATCTGCCGAGGCGCGCGAAAGGCTGACGGAACTGACGCCGGCGCTGCTTGACGCTTTCGGCAGGACGCGGCGCGCCGATGAGGCGCTGATAAGGTTCGACGAATTCCTGGCAGGCCTGCCGGCCGGTATCCAGCTGTTCTCGCTGTTGCAGAACAACACAGCGCTGCTCAAGCTGGTGGCCACGATCATGGGCGCGGCACCGCGGCTGGCCGGCATCATCACGCGGCGGCCGCATGTTTTCGACGGGCTGCTTGACCCGGCCCTTCTGGCCGAGCTGCCCAACCGCGCCTATCTGTCGGCGCGGCTTGCCGCATTCCTGGAGAATTCGGTTCTCTATGAGGACATTCTCGACCGGCTTCGCATCTTCGCGTCGGAGCAGAAATTCCTTATCGGCGTGCGCCTTCTCGTTGGATCGATCGACCCGACACGCGCCAGCAAGGCGTTTTCCGACCTGGCGGACCTGACGATCGGGGCGGCGCTGAACGCCGTTCAGGCAGAGTTTGCCGGGCGGCGCGGCGAGGTGGCCGGCGGCAGGGTGGTCATTCTCGGCATGGGCAAGCTTGGCAGCCGGGAACTCACGGCCGGCTCCGACGTCGATCTCATCCTGCTCTATGACCACGATCCCGACGCCGAGGAGTCGGACGGCGACAAGCCGCTTGCCGCATCGCATTATTTTTCACGGCTGACACAGCGGCTGATTGCGGCAGTATCGGCGCCGACAGCCGAAGGCGTACTCTACGAGCTTGACCTGCGGCTGCGCCCCTCTGGCAACAAGGGCCCGGTGGCGACGCATTTCGGCGCCTTCAAAAAGTATCAGCGCGGCGAGGCCTGGACCTGGGAACACATGGCGCTGACACGCGCCCGCGTGGTCGCCGGCGATCACAGCCTTGCGCAGGAGACGGAAGCCGAGGTCGCGGCGATCCTTGCCCTGCCGCGCGATGCCAGGAAGATTGCGCAGGAAGCCGCCAAGATGCGCGCCCTGATCGAGACGGAAAAGCCGCCTCGCGACCTGTGGGACATAAAGCTCGTGCCCGGCGGCCTGATCGACCTGGAATTCATCGCCCAGGTGGCGGTGCTGACGCATCAGCTGGAGGGTGAGGGGAGCGTAACCGGTACGGCTGTGGCGCTTTCGCGGCTGGCGCCCGGTTTCGCCGACGCTCAGGTGCGCCAGGAGCTCTGCGACGCCTTTGCGCTCTATCTGGCGCTGACCCAGATCATCCGGCTATGCCTGACAGGACACTTTGAAAAGGAAGATGTGCCACCCGGGCTGTCGGACCTCATCCTTTCCGCTTCCGACCTGCCGGACCTCGGCGTGCTGGAGGCGCAC
>JBKJRE010000476.1:0-3805 GCA_046594775.1 Rhizobiaceae bacterium
CGATCACCGGCACATCCGGGTGGGCCGCCTTGACGAGTCTCACGATCTCCGCCACCGGTTCGACGCAAAAGGCCAAGAAACTTGGCTCGTCCAGGACACCGGACCAGGAATCGAAGATCTGGACCGTGTCGGCGCCAGCCTCGATCTGGCGGATCAGATAGGTGGCCGATTGCCGCGCGAGAACTGTCAGAAGCTTCTTCATTGCCTCGGGATACCGATAGGCAAACAGCCGGCCAGGGGCCTGGTCGGTCGTCCCGTGGCCAGCGATCATGTAGGTTGCGACGGTCCACGGCGCGCCGCAAAAGCCGATAAGCGTGGTTTTGGCCGGCAATTCGCTGCGCAGGCGTCTCACGGTTTCATAGACCGGCGCGAGATGGGCATGAAAACCGTCCGTTTCCAGCCGATCGACCTCCTCAGGCGCGATCGGCGTCAGCAGCGGTCCACGGCCTTCCTCGAACCGCAGGTCGCGCCCAAGCGCATGCGGCACTACGAGGATGTCGGAAAACAGGATGGACGCGTCGAAGCCGAATCGCCGGATGGGCTGCAGGGTGACTTCGACTGCAAAGTCCGGATTGTAACAGAGATCGAGAAAGCTGCCCGCCTGTTTCCTGAGCTTGCGATATTCCGGCAGGTAGCGACCCGCCTGACGCATCATCCAGATCGGCGGTGGCCATGCCTGGCCGCCCTTCAGCACTTCGAGCATGATGCGGCTTTCAGCCATCAAATCCCGTCCCCATAGCTTTCCCTTAAAACTAAAGAAATTCGAAGATTTCTGTCTTCTGATTCTTAGAGTCTGTGTGAATCGGTTGTTTGGCTTCGTCCCCAGACTACCGCCATTTACGGCCGGATGTCTCCGTGTACCAGACCGCATTGAAAAAGGATAAGTCCGGGGACTATCCGGATTCACTCAATTGCCGCAAGTGCTTGGCGCGGCGACAATACAGCGCGTCGTGACGCGGCGCCGGCGCCGACCGGGTTGTCCCCACAGTTGAGCCTTGCTGCGGAACAATCTTCATGGCGGACCGAATTGTGGACAAAGCGGCTTCTGATACACTCGCCCTGCGAAAGGGGCATCCGGCCTCGATTCTGTCCACATCAGACCACAGCCCCAGGCCCACCCTGTGAACAAACCCCAAAGCTTCTTTCATCTGCATCTGATTTCGGACGCCACCGGCGAGACACTGCTGGCGGCGGGGCGCGCCGCCTCGGCGCAGTACAAGGACGCACGTGCCATCGAGCACATCTATCCGCTGATCCGTACCGACAGGCAGCTGATGAAGGTGTTCGAGGACATTGAGGAGGAGCCCGGCATCGTGCTCTATACCGTCGTCGACCAGGCACTGGCGCAACAGATCGACCAGCGGTGCGCCACGATGGGCCTGCCATGCGTCTCGGTGCTCGAGCCGGTCCTGACCGTGTTCCAGTCCTATCTCGGCACGCCTGCCGGCCGCCGGGTCGGCGCCCAGCACGTGCTCGATGCGGAATATTTCCGGCGCATCGACGCGCTGAACTTCACCATGGAGCATGATGACGGGCAACTGCCCGACGACGCCGAGGAAGCCGACATCGTGCTGATCGGCATTTCGCGAACTTCCAAGACCCCGACCTCGATCTATCTAGCCAACCGGGGGATCAAGACCGCCAACATTCCCATCGTGCTCGGCGTGCCGGTGCCGGACAGCCTAGTCAGGGCGAGAAAGCCGCTGATCGTCGGCCTGATCGCGACAGCCGAGCGGATCTCGCACGTCCGCCAGAACCGGCTGCTCGGCTCGACGCCAGGCTACGACCCGCAGGGCTATGCCGACCGCGCCACGATCACCGAGGAACTGGCCTACGCGCGCAAGATTTGCACGCTGCATGGCTGGCCGACGATCGATGTCAGCCGGCGCTCGATCGAGGAAACTGCGGCGGCCATCGTTGCCCTGCGCGGCAAGACGCGATAGGCCGCTGCAAACCCGCCCATTCCAGGACCGTCATGACCGAAACCCTCATTCTCGCCTCGAACAGCGCCTTTCGAAAAACCATGCTCGAAAATGCCGGCCTTGCCGTCGAGGCCTTTCCCGCCGGCATCGACGAGAGAGCCGTGGAACTGGCTCTCGAGGGCAGCGGATCGACACCGGAGGACGTGGCGTTGGTGCTGGCCGAGGCCAAGGCGCTGCGTGTCAGCGAGCAGCATCCGGGGGCTCTGGTGCTTGGTTGCGACCAGACCCTGTCGCTTGCCGGCCAGCTGTTTCACAAGCCAACCGACATGGAAGGCGCGCGCCGGCACCTGCTGGCGCTGGCTGGCAAGACCCATCAGCTTTGCAGCGCTGCCGTGCTGGCGCGCGACGGCGCCACGCTCTGGCGGCACGCCGGCATCGCCAGCCTGACGATGCGCGAGCTGTCTCCCGCATTTATCGGCCGGTATCTGGCGCAGGTCGGCGACCGAGCGCTTTCGAGCGTCGGCGCCTATCAGATCGAGGGACCCGGCATCCAACTGTTCGAGACAATCGAGGGCGACCATTTCACCATTATCGGCCTGCCGCTGCTGGAACTACTGAAAGCCTTGCGCGACATGGGCGCCATCGATGGCTGAGACAGCCAGGCGGGCCTTTGTTTGCGGCCATCCGGTCGCCCATTCGAGATCGCCGCTGATCCATGGCTACTGGCTGCAGCACCATGGCATCGCCGGAATCTATGAGGCGGTCGACGTTGCGCCGGCGGAGTTCGCGCGCTTCGCGGCGAGCCTTGGCGAACGGGGCTTTTCCGGCGGCAATGTAACGATCCCGCACAAGGAGGCGGCATTTGCCGCGGTGGCCCGGTATGACGCGGCGGCCGAAATGATCGGCGCGGTCAACACGCTGTGGTTCGAGGACGGCAATCTGGTCGGCGGCAATACCGACGCCCAGGGTTTCGCCGCCAATCTCGATGCCGGCGCACCCGGCTGGGACAGCAGCGGACCGGCCCTAGTGCTGGGGGCGGGCGGTGCGGCGCGCGCCGTCATCCACGCGCTGCAGGAGCGCGGCTTTTCCGATATCCGGGTCATAAACCGGACGCTTGCGCGGGCCATCGAACTTGCCGACCGTTTCGGCGCCGGCGTTTCGGCGCACGAGGTCGAGGCGGCTGGCGAACTGGCGGCCGACGCCGGCCTGCTGGTCAACACGACGTCGCTGGGCATGCATGGCAATGAGCAATTGCCCGCTGACCCGGCGCGTTTGCCGGACAGGGCGATCGTCACCGATATCGTCTATGTGCCGCTGGACACGCCGCTGCTCAGGGCCGCGCATCGACGCGGGCTGAAGACGGTCGACGGGCTTGGCATGCTGCTGCATCAGGCCGTACCAGGATTCGAGAAATGGTTCGGCGTTAGGCCGCAGGTGACACAACACCTCCGTGCCCTGGTGATCGCCGACATGGAGGCGCGGCGATGATCGTGCTCGGGCTCACCGGCTCGATCGGCATGGGCAAGTCGACCACGGCGAAAATATTCTCCGAGGTCGGCGTGCCGGTTCACGATGCCGACGAAGCCGTACACCGGCTCTACCGGAGCGCCGCCGCGCCGCTGGTCGAGGCGGCGTTTCCCGGCGCGGTTTCGGATGGCGTCGTCGATCGCGTGGCGCTGGCGCGCCAGGTGCTCGGCAAGCCGGAGGCGCTGAAGCGGCTGGAAGCCATTGTGCACCCGATGGTGCGGGCCGACGCTGCGGCGTTCCTGCGGCGACATCGCGACAAGGGCGCGCCGCTGGTGGTGCTCGACATTCCGCTGCTCTACGAGACCCAAGGGCGCGACCGCGTAGACAAGGTGGTCGTGGTGACGGCACCGGCCGAG
>JBKJRE010000034.1:0-3193 GCA_046594775.1 Rhizobiaceae bacterium
CTTGGCCTCGCTTTTTTTGTGCGCGGCTGTCAGTGCCGGGCACGATCCTTGGGCGCATATTGTCCGTCGGGCGTCCGGTCGAACATCTGGCCAAGCTGCGGGTGGCGCACAGGCTCACCCGATTGATCCTCAAGGAGGTTCTGCTCGGACACATAGGCGATATATTCGGCTTCCGAATTTTCGGCCAGCAGATGGTAGAATGGCTGGTCTTTGCGCGGGCGCACGTCCTGGGGAATGGCCTCGTACCATTCGTCGGTGTTGCTGAATTGCGGGTCCACATCGAAAATGACGCCACGGAACGGAAACAGACGGTGCCTGACCACCTGGCCGATCGCGAATTTTGCCGTCTTCATTTCGTTCGTCATCCAAGCCTCCGAGTCTATTTGGCGCAGTGCGGCCCGCATTTCAATGCCGAAGCGCTTGACGCCCCGCGAAGCTACGCGTTACCGCAACTGAAAGTTTAGGATGCGGACGAAGAATGTCAGACGTAATCGGTCTCGTTTTGCCGTTCTTCGGTCTCATCATCCTTGGATTTCTTGTTGCGCGGATCACAAGGCAACCAGTCGAGGCGCTAGGGTGGATGAACACGTTCATCATCTATGTCGCGCTGCCGGCTCTGTTTTTTCAGTTGCTGGCCAAGACCCCTTTCGAGCAGCTCACCGAGTGGAAGTTCATCTTCGGCTCGGTCTTCAGCACCTACATCATTTTTTCAGTCATGTTTGTCGGCGCTGTTGTGGCATCACGCGGCGAGATCGCGGAGTCGACGATCAAGGGCCTGGCTGCCGCTTATGGCAATATCGGCTACATGGGCGCGGGCCTCGCGCTCCTGGCCTTTGGTCAAGAGGCTGCAGTGCCCGTTGCGCTGATCTTCTGCTTCGAAAACATCCTGCACTTCGCCATTTCGCCGATGATGATGGCGTTGTCGGGTGACGAGCGCAGCTCGCCTGGACAATTACTCTATGACGTCGCCGGCAGGATCCTGCTGCATCCGTTCATCATCGCAACGGCTGTGGGCGTATTTGCAGCCTATATAGAGTTTCGCCCGCCGTTTCCCGTAGAGCGACTGCTGGCGTATCTTTCCAGTGCCGCCGCACCGTGTGCCCTTTTTGCAATGGGGGTCACGCTTGCACTTCGGCCACTCAAGCGTGTGCCCCGCGAATTTCTGCCGATAGCGGCGCTCAAACTCGCGGTTCACCCGCTCCTCTGCTACGTGCTGCTGAGCTGGATCGGCAATTTCACAGAGACATGGATTTTTTCGGCTGTGTTGCTCGCTGCTTTGCCCACCGCTACCAATGTCTTCGTTATCGCACAGCAATACGAAGTATGGGTCGAGCGGGCCTCGGCCAGCGTCCTCCTCACCACTTGCATGTCGATTGCAACGGTGACAGGGCTGCTCTGGCTTATCAAGAGCGGTACGCTACCGCCCGACCTGTTCCCCTAGGCCGGAGAAAATAGCGGCCAGCCCGCTTCCGGGATTGAGTCCCTCGCGCATGAGGAGCGCCCTGAGCGGCGCGAAGCTGCCGACCATGCCCAGTCCGGCGCTGCGCGCAAGCTGTGCCGACAGCATGTCAGACAGCAACGACATGTTGAGCAGGTTCACCGCACCTGTCCGCGCGAAAATGTCGGGACGGCGTGTCCTGTCGTAGGAGGCCAACATCTGCGGCGACCCGATCTCGGTTCCATCTTTTGCAATGATTGCAGCAAGATCAGCGACATCTCTAATGCCAAGATTCAGCCCTTGCGCACCGATTGGTGGAAAAACATGCGCAGCTTCGCCCACCAGTGCCACTCTGTTCCGAGCAAAGCGATGCGGCAGGGTAGCGGAGATCGGGTAGATTTGCCGTCCCGCCGCAACCGTCACGCGTCCCAGCATAGACTGCATGCGTTCCTCGATCTGACTCGACAATGAGGCATCGTCTAGAGCCAGCAGTTCATTCGCTCGTTCCGAGGTCACAATCCAGACCAGGCTCGAGCGGTTGCCGGGCAGGGGAACCTGGGTGAAGGGGCCACTCTCGGTATGAAACTCGGTGGATGTGAAAGCATGGTCGCGCGCGTGATCGAAATTGAGAACCAAAGCTGACTGCGGATAGGCGCGTTTCGAGACACGGATCCCGGCCGCGGCGCGGGCCGGAGACATGCGACCGTCGGCTGCTACCACCAGGGGCGCACTAATCGCACTGGCATCGGAAAGTTCGGCGGTGGCGCAATCCGCATCGATCTTCCACGACTCTACCATCGCATGCCGGCATTCGATCTTCGGGTGGCCGGCAACCGCCGCGGCCAAGGCAGCATTCAGATCGCGATTGGCAATGTTCAGACCAAAGGCTTCCTCACCGATTTCGGCCGCCCTGAACGTTACCACCGGGCTTCGTATCAGTCTCGTCGTTGCGTCGACGATACGCATGACCTTTAGTTGTGCAGCCTTATCCTCGAGCGAGGAAAGAACGCCCAATTGATCAAGCAATTTAAGGGCAGGGCGCATCAGCGCGGTCGTTCGAGCGTCGTCGCCGTTGGCTTCGGGTCCCACCAGGTGAACAGCCAATCCCTGGTTTGCCATGGCGAGAGCAGCGATCAGGCCAACAGGGCCGGTTCCCGCGACGATGATCTGGCCTTTGGCGTCACTATCCAATTTTTTCCGGTCCATTCGAATGCTCAAGCTTGCCCTTCATATAGTTTAGTCGGGACGGATTGAACAACGCGGCGATTTGGCCCATTCGAACGGATATGGATCTCGAACCTCACGACCTCGGCTATCTCGACCGAACGGGCCGCGCGATCGGCGCGATGGCTCGACGGTCGGCAACAGTCGTTTTCGCCATTGTTGGGGCTGGCGTCATGTTCTCCTGGCTGGTGGTGGGCGCCCTGTCAATTCGAGGTGTGGAGACGCGGTTGGGTGACGGGGCTTCGCCGGGAGACGAACTGATCCGGGGTCTGCCACCAATATCGTTGCCCGAATTTGCAGAACGGTTCTTTGCCCTTTGCCTAAATCCGGCACCGTCCATAGAAGCCGGCTTCAGCAGTTTCATGGCGCTGTCGACCATGTGGCTTCTTATGTCCATCGCAATGATGCTTCCGTCGGCTGCCCCTTTGGTTCGGACCTATTGCGAAATTGCCGATACGGCTCGACGAAAGGGCGAGGCTGCGGCTCATCCGCTTGTGCTGGTGGCTGGCTATGTTTCCGTCTGGCTTGTCG
>JBKJRE010000035.1:0-3372 GCA_046594775.1 Rhizobiaceae bacterium
GCGAAGCCACGTCGATCAACTGGGTCGGCCGCCCATCCGGTCCCGGCACCGGCATGGAACCCAGCGCCCCGGCATTACCCGTTTGACCGATGAAGAGGCCGCCGTTCAGCACGACGCCGCCGCCCGCAAAGGCGCCGATATAGAAGTAGATAAAGTTGCGAAGACTGCCGGTGTGGCCAAACGCCAGTTCTGCTCCGCAGGCAGCCGTGGCATCGTTCTGCAGGTAGACCGGAAATTTGCACTGCGCCTGGATATCGGCGCGGATATCGCTGTTGCGCCACTGCGCCATGATGGCGGCTGGCGCCCCTGCCGTGTCGGTCCAGTTCCATAGTTCGAACGGCATGGC
The DNA here is from genome assembly GCA_046594775.1 of Rhizobiaceae bacterium. Classification (GTDB taxonomy): domain Bacteria; phylum Pseudomonadota; class Alphaproteobacteria; order Rhizobiales; family Rhizobiaceae; genus CAMYMG01. The sequence continues at coordinate 347 of JBKJRE010000035.1, forward strand.
GACGCCGAGGCCGGCGATGCGGGACTCCTGATCGGAATTGAGGTCGGCGCGCATTCGCTTGATGCCGTCTGCAACGAAGTCGACGGTTTCGCGCGGCGTCGGGTAACGGTAGGAATTCTGGAGCATGGCGCGGACTTTGCCGAGGAAATCGATCAGCACGAGTTCGGCGCTTCGCCGCCCGATCTTGAGGCCGAGGAACAGGACTCCGTCCGGATTGAGCGCCATCGGAACCGACGGCTGGCCAACTTTTCCCCGCAACGGCTCCAGTCGCAGCAGAAGACCTTCATTCTCCAGTTCTCGCATGATCACGGAGACTGTTTGCGCGGACAGCCCGGTCATGCGGGCTATGTCAGTTTTGGCCAGTCCGCCGTGCCGCCGGACAAGTGACAGCACGAGACGCTCGTTGCGGTCACGCATGCCGCTCTGGTTGGCGCCGCGATGAAAATGGCGCTCCGCCGATTCTATCGAACCGTGCCGCGTGCTGCCATTCTCCACCCGCTTGGTCCTCCCGCTTCTTCAGTCTTTCGCGCAAGCATGCGATTCCACACTGCTTCTGTCAATAATAAATAAGAGTGAGTTATTTATTGACTTTCTCATTGATTTTGTGTCTTATGAGATTGAAGCGCGCTGCCGAAAGCAGGGCGTTGGCGGAGGCCGACTGGCCGGCCCCGCGTTTTTTCACCGGGAGGAATACAGTGACCAAGATTGCAGTACTCAAATCATCCGTGTTCGTCGCTGCAGCAGTAGCTCTGATGGCTTTCACGTCGGGTGCATCCGCTGCCGACACCGCCGCTTGCCTCATCACCAAGACCGACACGAACCCCTTCTTCGTCAAGATGAAGGAAGGTGCTGAGGCCAAGGCAGCCGAACTGGGCGTCTCCCTCAAGTCCTACGCCGGCAAGATCGACGGCGACAATGAGAGCCAGGTCGCGGCGATCGAATCCTGCATCGCAGATGGCGCCAAGGGCATCCTGCTGGTGCCGTCCGATTCCAAGGCGATTGTCGATTCCGTCAAGAAGGCCCGCGACGCAGGCATCCTGGTGATCGCGCTCGACACGCCGCTCGATCCGATCGACGCCGCCGACGCAACGTTTGCGACCGACAATTTCAAGGCAGGCGAACTGATCGGATCCTGGGCCAAGGCCACCCTTGGCGACGCCGCCAAGGATGCCAAGATCGCCTATCTCGACCTCAATCCGAGCCAGCCGACGGTCGATGTGTTGCGCGACCAGGGCTTCATGAGCGGCTTCGGCATCGACACCAAGGACGCCAACAAGATCGGCGACGAGGACGATGCGCGCAATGTCTGTCATGACATGACCAACGGCAATGAAGAGGGCGGCCGCACGGCAATGGAAAATTGCCTCCAGAAGGATCCCGGCATCAACGTCGTCTATACGATCAACGAGCCTGCCGCAGCCGGCGCCTATGAGGCGCTCAAGGCGGTCGGCATGGAATCGAACGTGCTGATCGTCTCGGTCGACGGCGGCTGCCCCGGCGTTAAAAACGTCTCCGAAGGCGTTATCGGCGCGACCTCGCAGCAGTATCCCCTGCTGATGGCGTCGATGGGCATCGAGGCGATCAAGAAATTCGCCGACACCGGCGAGAAGCCGGCCCCCACCGAAGGCAAGGACTTCTTCGATACCGGTGCAGCGCTCGTCACCGACAAGCCGGCTGCCGGCGTCGAGTCGATCGACACCAAGGCCGGCACCGACAAGTGCTGGGGTTGATTTGAGGCCCTAACAGGCAAACAGTGCTTCCTGACGGAGGGCGGCTTCGGTCGCCCTCCGATGCGAAGACGGGGAAGGTTTCGGGGAGGATACGATGAGCGATGCTCCGGCCGGCGCGCGCAAGCCGCAGGATTTTGAAAGCACACTTTCGGCCAGTGACACGTCCGTCGCACAGTTCGATGGCCATCACCGCTCGCCGCTTGAACGTGTCCAGCATTTCCTGCATTCCAGCCCGGCGGCGGTGCCGCTGATCGTCCTGCTCGCCTCGGTCGTGGTTTTCGCCGTCGTGATCGGCGGCAAGTTCTTTTCGGCATTTACGTTGACGCTGATCCTGCAGCAGGTGGCGATCGTCGGCATCGTCGGCGCGGCGCAAACGCTTGTCATCATGACCGCCGGCATCGATCTTTCCGTCGGCGCCATCATGGTGCTGTCCTCCGTGATCATGGGCCAGTTCGTCTTTCGCTACGGCTTTCCCGCACCGATAGCCATCCTGTGCGGCTTTGGCGTCGGCGCGCTGTGCGGTCTTGTCAACGGCGTGCTCGACGCGAAAATGTAGCTGCCGCCTTTCATCGTCACGCTCGGGACCTGGCAGATCGTTCTGGCGACCAATTTCCTCTATTCGGCGAACGAGACGATCCGCTCGCAGGACATCGAGGCGCAGGCGCCGCTGTTGCAACTCTTTGGCGCCAGCCTCCGGATCGGCGGCGCGGTGTTCACCTATGGTGTCATCATGATGATCCTTCTGGTCGCCTTGCTGTGGTATATCCTCAACCACACGGCCTGGGGCAGGCACGTCTACGCGGTCGGGGACGATCCCGAGGCGGCCGACCTTTCCGGCGTCAATGTGAGCCGCATGCTGATCTCGGTCTATGTGATCTCGGGGCTGATCTGCGCGCTTGCCGGCTGGGTTTTGATCGGCAGGCTGGGATCGGTTTCCCCGACTTCCGGCCAGTTCGCCAACATTGAATCCATCACCGCGGTGGTGATCGGCGGCATCTCGCTTTTCGGCGGCCGCGGCTCGATCCTCGGCATGCTGTTTGGCGCGCTGATCGTCGGCGTCTTTTCACTCGGGTTGAGGCTGATCGGCACCGACCCGCAATGGACATACCTGCTGATCGGCGTGCTGATCATCGGCGCCGTGGCGATCGATCAATGGATCAGGAAGGTAGCAGGCTGATGGCACAACAACCCATTCTCACGGCGCGGGGCCTGGTCAAGCGCTATGGACGGGTCACCGCCCTCGACCGGGCCGACTTCGACCTTTATCCGGGCGAAATCCTGGCCGTCATCGGCGAC
>JBKJRE010000162.1:0-5496 GCA_046594775.1 Rhizobiaceae bacterium
CCTTTCAGAACATCGGTGGCGTGCAGGCGCACGCCACCACCGCGACCACCCTTCCGATGTTACGCAGTGTATAGGGCTGCTTCCCGATCAGCTGATATCCACCCCCCCGCCGCAAAACCCGCGTCACTTCGCCTACTGTCACTTCGACCGTACCCCTCAAGATCACCGCCGCCGTCTCACCGTCATGAGAGATTGGCTCTTCGCCGGTACCTGCTCCGGGCTGGTAACGCTCTATGAACATCTGCAGCGTCTTGTCTCGTCGTTCGGCGGCAAGAACCCGCAGGTCTGCCTCGCCGCGCGTTAGCACTGCAAGGCCGTGGCTGTCATAAAAAAGCACATTCTGCTGAGAGGTGGGCAACGCAAAAAAATCAGCCATCGAGATTGGCACCGCCGACAGAATCCTGTGCAGCGAAGCGAGCGATGGCGCATGTGCCTCCTGCTCGATCAGTGAGATAGTCGAATTTGTGACGCCTGCACGCTTCGCAAGATCGCGCTGACTGAGGCCTGCACGTTCACGCACGGCACGAAGCCGGGTCCCTAAATCGAGTTCGGAGGCTTCTTTGCTCGACCGGGCTCCCTTCTTGGTCCGCACCGTAACCTGCTCATTCTGGTTCATTGCCCTTCGCTTTCTGCATCTCTTCTTTCGCTGCGAAATGCGCGCAATCTGAAGGTGCGTCAACCTTCTCTTGTCCAAGCAGACAGCAGACAAACCGATTGATGTGTAAACTTTTTCGTGACACCATTCAAAAAAAAATACAACGCCGAGGGTCACCCATGAACACCATAGAAACCTTCGCCGAGCTGTCAGGCAAGCTTTTCATAGATGGCTCCTACCAGACCAGTAAGGCCACCGAGCATTTCGACGTAGTTGAACCCGCCACAGAAGACAGGCTCGCTCAGATCGCCGATGCTACGGATGCCGAGGTCGACACTTCGATGGACGTTGCCATCGCCGCTGGCCGCGTCTGGAATGAGATCGACATGCGCAGCCGCGCAGTGGTGATGCACGAGATCGCCGCCGTCATGCGTCGCGACAAGGCGCTTTACGCTGAGTATCTGACCCGCGAGGAAGGTAAGCCTTTCAAGGAGTCGCTCGACGAAGTGTCGTGGTGCGCCACAGCTATGGACTACTACGCCGAAATCGCTCGGCATGAAGCGGGCCGCATCGCGGGCGCCACCGTCCCGGGCCAATTCCATTTCGCGGTCAAGGAACCGCTCGGCACGATTGTCATCATCCTGCCTTTCAACTACCCGCTCGTCCTTCTCTGCTGGGAAGCTGCCGCAGCGCTTGCTGCAGGCAACGCCGTCATTGTGAAGCCGCACGAGCAGACCAGCATCACCACGCTCAAGTTCATGGAGGTCTTCAACGGCCTGCCAAAAGGCCTTATGCAGTGCCTCACCGGCGGCCCGCGCGTGGCCCAGCGCCTGGTTGCCAGCCGCAAGGTTCATGGCGTCGCCTATACTGGCTCGGTCGCCGTAGGCCAGGCCGTGGCTCGTACTTGCGCAGAGACCTTCAAGCCCTGTCTGATTGAGGCGTCTGGCAACGACCCCTTCATCGTCATGCCTTCGGCCCCGCTAGACATTGCCGCCCGCGGCGCGGCCTTTGCCGCCTACCTCAACTGTGGTCAGGTTTGCACCTCTGCTGAGCGCTTCTACGTTCACGATGCCGTTCACGATGAGTTCGTCAATCTGTTGGTGGCCGAGGCGAAGAAGCTACGCATCGGCAACGGTCTGCACGACGTTGACATAGGCCCCATGGCAACTCAACGTCAGCGCGATCGGTTCGAGGGGCTGATGTCAAACGCCCGCCGCCAGGGGACGAAGGTCGCCACCGGGGGCGGGCGACCGGCTAACTTGAACAAAGGCTGGTTCGTCGAGCCTACGGTGCTGACCGACGCGACTCCCGACATGGACATCCTCCAGAATGAGTCCTTCGGCCCCGTCGCACCCATCTGTCGGGTCCACAGCTTCGACGAGGCGATCGAACTGGCCAACCGCTCCGATTATGGCCTGGGCGCGAACCTCTACACGCGTGATACTGATGAGACGTTTCGTGCAGTTCGGGAGATACAGTCGGGCATCCTGTGGATCAACGCCCCGCTGCTGGACAACGATGCGCTGCCCTTCGGTGGACGCAAACTCTCGGGCAATGGTCGGCAGCTCGGCCCCGAGGGGCTCAGCCAGTTCCAGAACACCAAATTCGTGATGATCGACCCTGGCGCAAGCAAGCAGGACTTTTGGTGGTTCCCCTACGCAAAAGAGGAAAGCTATCCCGGAACGCGCTGACGCGCGACGACAGCATAGGGGGATCGGGATGGCGACTGAATTTCCAGACAAGGCGGAAGTGGTGATCGTCGGCGGCGGCATCGCCGGATGTTCAGTCGCCTATCACCTGACGAAAATCGGAATCACTGACGTGGTGCTTTGCGAACGCCAGCAACTCACCTCGGGTACGACATGGCACGCCGCGGGTCTCGTCACCCAACTGCGCGCTACCCGACGCATGACCGAACTAGCCAAATATACGGGCGAGCTGTTCGGCAAACTGGAAAAGGAAACGGGTCAGGCCACCGGCTTTAAGCGTCGCGGCTCGCTCCGAGTCGCCAACACCCCCGAGCGATACGAGGAACTCGCGCGTGGTGCCTCGATGGGCCGCAACTTCGGCCTTCCGGTCGAACCTGTCTTGCCGGGCGAGATCAAAGAACGTTGGCCCCTCATTAGTACCGAGGGTATTGTCGGCGGCTTTTGGTTCCCGCAGGATGGCCAGGTCAACCCTGCCGACGTCACTCAGGCCTATGCCAAAGGTGCACGGATGGGCGGAGCACGCTTCCTGGAACAGACCGCCGTTACGCAGATCCTGGTGGAAAACGGCAAGGCCGTCGGCGTGATGACCGACCTGGGCCCGATCCACGCGAACACGGTAGTCATCTGCGGGGGCATGTGGTCGCGCGATCTGGCCGCAAAGATCGGTGTCACGTTACCGCTCCACGCCGCCGAGCATTTCTACATCGTCACCGAAGCGATCGAAGGGCTGCCCCGCGACCTGCCGGTTCTGTTCCTCGGCGACGAATGGACTTACTACAAAGAAGATGCAGGCAAGCTGCTGGTCGGTTTTTTTGAGGCCAATGCCAAGCCCTGGGGTCAGGCCGGCATCCCTGAAGACTTCGCCTTCGGCACTCTGCCCGAAGACCTCGATCATATCGCGCCGCTGCTCGAGGCTGCTACCCGCCGTGTCCCGGTCTTGGAACGCACCGGCATCCAGCTGTTCTTCAACGGACCCGAAAGCTTCACGCCCGACGACCGCTACCTTCTGGGCGAAACGCCGGAGGTGCAAGGGCTGTTCTGTGCCACCGGATTCAACTCTATCGGCATCCTCTCGTCCGGCGGCGTCGGCAAGGCGCTTGCCGACTGGATCCGGGACCGCCGCCCGCCAATGGAGCTGATAGATGTGGATGTGCGTCGGATGCAATACTTCCAGGGCAACCGTGCCTATCTGGAGGAACGCACGACCGAGACCCTAGGTCTGCTGTTCGACATGCACTGGCCCAACCGGCAGTTCGCTACCGCGCGGGACATCCGTCGCAGCCCGTTCCACGACCGGTTGATGGCACTCGGCGCTTGCATGACCGAAGCCGCAGGCTGGGAACGCCCAGGCTTCTTCGGCGCGCCTGGTTCCAATCCCGCGATAGGGTATTCTTATGGCCGTCAAAGCTGGTTCGATTCCTGCGGAGTCGAATGCCGCAACACGGCCGAAAACGTCACGCTTTTCGACCACAGCTGCTTTGTGAAGTATCGTGTCGAGGGTCGCGATGCCCTCGCTGTGCTGAACCGCATCTGTGCCAACCAGATCGACGTGTCCGTTGGCCGCGTCGTCTACACCCAATGGCTGAACGAACTCGGCGGAATCGAGGCCGATGTCACCGTCACTCGGCTGTCCGAAACGGCCTTCCTCGTTGTCTCCATAGCGGTGTCTCAGCGCCGCGACCTTGCCTGGCTGATCCGCCACGTTCCGGAAAATGCGCATTGTTTCGTCCAGGACGTAACTTCGGGCCTGCCCATGCTTGCCCTCATGGGCCCAAAGGCGCGTGCGCTTCTCTCCACTCTCTCGCCCGCTGACTTCTCCGACAACGCGTTCCCCTTCGGCACAAGTCAGGAGGTCGACCTTGGCTACGCCCGGGTCCGCGCCAGCCGTCTGACCTTTGTCGGCGAGCAGGGATACGAAATTTACATGCCTGCCGAATTTGCGACCCACGTGTTCGACCGCCTCGCGGAAGCCGGCGCCGCACTCGGCCTCAAGATGGGCGGTTACTTCGCCATCAACTCGCTCCGGATGGAAAAAGGTTACCGCCACTGGGGCCACGACATCGGCGAGGAAGACACCCCCTACCACGCCGGTCTTGGGTTCGCCGTCGCGATAGACAAGGCCGGTGGATTTATCGGTCGCGAGGCGCTTCTTCGACAAAGAGCGGAAGGCCCTGTCACCCGGCGCCTCGTTCAGCTCAAGCTCAGCACCGAAGGTATCCCGCCCCATCTCTATCACAACGAACCGATCCTGCTGGACGGCCAAATCATAGGCTCCGTCACGTCGGGCGCATATGGCCACCGCATCGACGCCTCGCTCGGGATGGGCTACGTCACACATCCCCAGGGTGTCACCGAAGACTGGCTTGCTTCAGGCCGGTTAGAGGTCGAGATCGCCTGGAAACGCATCCCCGTCAGCGCACAACTACGCCCTTGGTACGATCCCAGGGGCGAACGCCTGAAAGGATAATGGAAATCAGCCGCGCCCGGAGTGCAGGTTATCCGGTCGCAAGAAACGGTAAGAACAGGAGGGAATGACATGTCACTTGAAGCGCTCCACCCGGAGTTGGAACGGCGGCTCGCCGTCCTCGAAAAACCTGAAAATCAAGGCGCCGGCTTTGGCGGCATCGATTGGATCTGGCTCATCGCGCTCGGCGTCGTGGGCCCCGCGCTCCTTCTGATGTGGGGGTGGTCATGAGCAATCCCGACACGTCTGACGAAACTGGTTGGCCGCTGATACACACCGAGCGCAACTGGAACCAGTGGCAGCTCTTTGCGGTCCTCCTTGTCACCGCCGCCGCGACATGGTGCTATGTCATCGGCGAATATGTGGGCTACTACCTGAACCTCAAGATGGGCATGGCCGCCATGACTGCCGGCAGTATGATCGGCATGCTCCTGGTCACCCTCGCCGTTGTGCCAACAGCTACTCGCTACGGGATCGACTCCATCGCTGCCGCCCGCCCGCAATTCGGAGACCGGGGCTGGATCATCACGGTCTTCTTGCAATACGCCTCAATCATCGGCTGGAACTGCCTGTTGATGATCTTCTTCGGAAAATCCGTGGGCCAGCTTCTGCAAGCCATTGGCGTGATCGACCCTGCCAGCGTCGACTGGGTGCTGCGTATCGTCACCGTACTCGCCTGTGGGCTCGTCTACCTTGTGCTTCTCCGCGGCGGCACTGGGCTTGAAAAG
>JBKJRE010000232.1:0-8830 GCA_046594775.1 Rhizobiaceae bacterium
CTCGGCCGGCATGCAGATTGATACGGGCGACGCAGAAGCTGTGACGACCGCCTTCCTCCGCAACGAGAAACCCGATCTCGTTTGGAACGGTGAGCGTGCCCTGCTGCCCAAAAACCAGGTTAAGCTCCTGTTGAACCTGGTGCTCGTGGCGCTCGCCGCCATTCCTCGCGGCGGCAAGATCGTGGTGACGCTCGAAGACGTCCATATCCGGCCGAAATTTACGCTTGCTTCCAGCGGACCGATGCTGCGGGTGCCACCAAAATTTCTGGAGTTGCATTCGGGAAGGAAGCCGGAGGAGCCAATAGACGCCCATGCCGTGCAGCCCTATTACACCCTTCTGCTTGCCCACGAAGCTAACATGAATGTCTCGATTCACGCTAGCGCCGAGGAAGTTGTTCTTACTGCCGTTTGATCTGGCCACTCGCCCAGAATCTACTTTCACGCCAAGCAGAAATGCAATGCGGCCAGTCGCTTTCCAAAAACTTTACCTAACCGCTTTCATGGTTGTTTACACGAATAGGCTACCGTCCGTCTTGGCTTACCCGATATCTCATGGTTGATCGGGCTACAATAAGGACCGGGCAATGAAGCGCTGCATGTTCGTCGATGCTTCGGCCGTGATCCGGAAGGTCGCAAAGCGGATTCTCGGCGGCCCGGATCTTCAGATCATCGAAGCATCGACGGGTTTCGATGCCATAGCCATGTGCGTTGACGACATGCCCGAGATCATTGTTGTGGACGGGGCCTTGCCAGACATGTCTGCGGTAGAGTTCATCCGCCGCGTTCGCGCCATACAAGCCCCGCTGAAGCCTAAGATCGCCATTTGTCTGACGGAGGTCGACATTTCAGCGATCATGCGCGCCAAGCGCGCAGGCGCGCAGGGGTATCTGCTAAAGCCCTTCAATCGGCCACAGTTGCTCGACCGTTTCCGGATCTTGCAGAATGCTGCCTAGCAGGCGAGGCTGCCGCCTTTCGGCCCGCCGCCAGTATCCCTTGCTCAACCAACAAAACGCAAAAAACCCGGACAAGCCGGGTTTTTCTTCTGGCGGGTTGAAAGTTCAGGCGCTGACGCGGATCTCTTCCGGTTCGCGCAGCACATAACCGCGTCCCCAAACCGTTTCGATGTAATTCTGCCCGCCCGAAGCAGCATCAAGCTTCTTGCGCAGCTTGCAGATGAAAACGTCGATGATCTTGAGTTCCGGCTCGTCCATTCCACCGTAAAGATGGTTGAGGAACATTTCCTTGGTCAGGGTCGTGCCCTTTCTCAGCGAAAGCAGTTCCAGCATCTGATATTCCTTGCCGGTCAAGTGAACACGTTGACCGCCTACTTCCACCGTTTTTGCATCTAGATTGACAATAAGGTCGCCAGTTGTGATCACCGACTGCGCATGCCCCTTCGAACGGCGCACAATGGCGTGGATACGGGCGACCAGTTCGTCCTTGTGGAATGGCTTGGTCATGTAATCGTCGGCGCCGAAGCCGAGACCGCGAACCTTGTCCTCGATGCCTGCCATTCCGGAAAGAATAAGAATGGGCGTCTTAACCTTCGACAGCCGAAGTGTCCTCAACACTTCGTAACCCGACATATCCGGAAGATTGAGATCAAGTAGTATGATGTCATAGTCATAAAGCTTCCCAAGATCTACACCTTCTTCCCCCAGATCGGTGGTATAGACATTGAAACTTTCTGACTTGAGCATCAACTCGATGCTCTGTGCGGTTGCACTGTCGTCTTCTATCAGCAGAACGCGCATTCTATTCCCCTTATCCTGCCGTCGGACCGATTTCGCGAGCCATCCGGTGCCGGAGCAGTGTGTGCCTGTTTCCAAGGCTGCCATCGAATGGTTAACAAAACCTAATCCCGTGCAAAAATCGATAACAGATTTTTCAGCTTCAGCATATACCTTGTTGAATCTAAAGCGGAATCATTCCGCCAAATTCTTAACACGCAACATTAACAATCTCAAATAAGAAGCTTGGCGTACAATCTGCTCGTTCTGGCGGGATTTTTACCCCGCCTTAAGTCCTGACAGGTATGATTAACAATGCGCGTAAACGAATGGTTACCGCGGGCGAAAAATCTTAGGATTCTGTTTCCTATAACGCCGGCCTCCTTTCGCCAACGCACGCGGTTTTTTGGTTGAGTATCTGCGTATCCGGGAGTTTCAGATGATGAAAACGCGTGAGAACCTCGTTCGGCTGAAGCAGTTTCAGGTCAACGACAAACGCAGGCAGCTTCTGCAACTTGATATGATGATCGCCGAGTTCGAACGCATGGCGGGTGAACTCGAGGTCCAGATCCTGGCGGAGGAGAAGAAGGCCGGCATCACCGACATCAGCCATTTCGCATATCCAACCTTCGCCAAGGCGGCGCGATTGCGCCGCGACAATCTGAAGAATTCGCAACACGATCTTCTGCAGCAGAGAAATGCCGCCGAATCATTGCTGGCGGAAGCCGAAGCTGAGCTTTCCAAAGCGGAAATGCTTGAATCGCGCGACGCCAAAAACCGCGACAATGATGGCAGCGTGCGCAGCGCCATGATTGGTTGACACGCGCGGCCGCGACGTTAGGCGGCATCACCGCGACCGGGATACGCTTTCCCGACAGGGGTTGATCAGTTAAGGCCCGGCAATGCGCCTTGCTTTCCCTCTGATACTTTTTACCGCAACTCTCAGCCTCGCGCTCGGCATCGTACTACCTCTGCTGCGTGTCGAAAGGCTTTTCGTTTTTTCCGATGAACCCTCCCTTGTCGCAATGATTGCGGGCATGTTTACCCAGGGCGACTGGCTTCTGGCCGCCATTATTGCCTTGTTCTCGATCGTTTTCCCAGGCGTAAAGCTTGGGCTTCTTCACATCGTTGCATATGGCGGGAAAAACTCAGGACGGCGCGTTCCCGACTGGTTCAGGGGCATGGCAAACTGGTCCATGCTCGACGTCGTGCTTGTTGCGCTGGTGATCTTCGCGGCCAAGACGAGCGGTCTGGCAACGGCATTCACAATGCCTGGATTATGGTTCTTCGCCGCGTCGGCCGTCCTGACAGCGGCGGCGTCGCAACTGGCCAAGCGGCTACCCGTTGAATAGCAAGCCGGAAGCGCTGCCGGCGCGAGTCAGTGTCTGTATTGCTGGATGCGCGTCGTGCGCAGGCCAGCAAGCCCGTACTCATCGATCGAGGCCTGCCAAGAGAGGAACTCCTCTGTCGTCAGCTTGTAGCGCTGACAAGCCTCCTCAAGGCTGAGTAATCCGCCACGCACGGCGGCCACAACTTCAGCTTTGCGCCGGATCACCCAGCGCCTCGTATTGGTCGGAGGCAGATCCGCAATTGTCAGCGGGCTGCCATCCGGCCCAATTACATATTTGACGCGAGGTCTAATCAGATCGGTCATCTTACTCTCTACACAACCACAAAACTCTAAGACGCAATCGTCGTCACATTAGCGCCACAGCTTTAAAAATTGCCTAAGCCTGTCCTAATGGATAAGTAACGAAGCTGAATCACCCGTTAGTAATTTCGATTGGGTTTTAGGCACTGGCCAACTCGCGGCAAATGCGCGGCGGCTGGCATGGCGTCGAAGCTTGTCCTATATTGTAGAGACTGAACGCCAAGCCATGCCAGGAAAGCGGAACGCCGAGCAGATGAACAGCCTCGACCTACCAGGAAGGCCGGAAGACACACGTGTGGTCGTGGCCATGTCGGGCGGAGTGGATTCGTCTGTGGTCGCCGGCTTGATGAAGCGAGAGGGCTACGACGTCATCGGCATGACGCTGCAGCTTTACGATCATGGTGCGGCGACACACAGGGCCGGGTCCTGCTGCGCCGGGCGGGATATCGCCGATGCCCGCCGTGTAGCGGAAACGCTTGGCATTCCCCACTATGTCCTGAATTACGAAGAGCGCTTCCGCAAGGCGGTGATTGATCCGTTTGCGCAGAGCTATGTTTCCGGCGAGACACCCGTTCCCTGCATCGCCTGCAATCAGACAGTCAAATTCGCCGATCTCCTGACAACGGCGCAGGAACTGGGCGCTGCTGCTCTGGCCACCGGCCACTATATCCTTTCGAGGCCAAACGGGGCGCATCGTGCACTGTTCAGGCCGGTGGATGCCGACCGTGATCAGAGCTATTTCCTTTTCGCTACGACCCAGGCGCAGGTGGACTATCTGCGCTTCCCATTGGGCGGCATGCCAAAACAGAAGGTGCGCGAAGCAGCCAGGGACATGGGTCTGACTGTCGCCGAGAAGGCTGATAGCCAGGACATCTGCTTCGTGCCGCAGGGAAGCTATGCCGACATCATCGCCAAGCTGCGCCCGGCGGCGGCCAGGGCTGGCGATATTGTTCACCTTGACGGCCGCACACTTGGCCGCCACGAGGGCATCCTCCACTACACCGTTGGCCAGCGGCGTGGCATCGGTATCTCGTCCAGCGAACCGCTCTACGTGGTGCATCTGGACGCACAGGGGGCAAGGGTGATTGTCGGACCGCGTGCGGCGCTGGAAACACACCGAGTCTTTCTGCGCGACGTCAATTGGCTCGGCGATGACGATTTGTCGGCAATCCCCGAGACCGGACTGGAGCTGTTCGCCAAGCTTCGCTCGACGAGTCCGCCCCGACCTGTTGTTCTTCACCACAGATCAGGCGCTGCCTGGGTCGAACTCTGCGAAGGCGAAGCCGGCATAGCGCCGGGCCAGGCATGTGTCCTCTACACGGGCGACGGTGAGGATTCACGTGTATTGGGCGGTGGTTTCATCGAGCGATCGGAGCGCGGACAGGAAGCCGAGGCCATGTTGTCGAGGCTCGCCAGGCCCTCATCCAACGTTCCGGTGCAGTAAGACCCGAAAACGCAGCCTTTCAGCAATCCGGTCCGGCTGCAACTTCCCGACCCGTCAAAGAGCGCTAGGACCAATCGACATTCGGGGTTTGGAGCGTTGTATGAGACAAAATCGTTCCGTTTCAGGAGCGAAGCCGATGGCGGAGATGACCTCCGTCGAGGCTTCGCGACGCCGAACTGGGCGATTTTGGCCATATGCCTTCGGCACGCGGCGGCCCGAAACCTGAATCTCGATTGGTCCTAGAGCGGCTGCCGCCGCGATTTCAGGAGTGACCGACCGTTCCTGCTGTCAATATGCGCAACACCGCAACCGCTTCCTCGCCACTGGTCAGGGGAGCCGACCGTGACTCTATGCATGACAGGAAGTGCTCCAGTTCGCGTGTCAAGGGCATGCCCTGCTCGATCTCGACATAGGAGGGCTCATTATTCGTGAACGCCCATTGCCCGCTATCCTGCCAGACGGCATGTCTATACACGGCGAGCTTCTTCTCCCAGGGCTCGACATCGTCAAACACGGCCATCGACTTGGTGCCCACGACAGTCAGGCGCCTCTCGCGATAGGGGTTGAGCCTGGAGGTGAAAAGGTGGCTGCGCACACCGTTGGAAAACCGCATGTGCAAATGCGCGAAGTCGGACAGGTGATCGAGCAACGCCGCTCCCTCGCCCCGCACCTCGATGGGTTCGCTGCCCGTAATGGCGAGAATCATCGAAAGATCGTGCGGTGCAAGATCCCACAACGCGTCATTCTCGGTGTGAAATTTCCCAAGGCCCAACCGGTGCGAATGAATATACTTCACTTCCCCCAGTTCACCGGCATCGATCAACTCCTTCAGCCGGACAAACGCCGGATGAAACCGAAGTACGTGGCCAACCATGAAGACCCTGGCATTTGCTTTTGCCGCTCGAACCGCCCGTTCTCCATCCGCCACTGTCAGCGCGATCGGCTTTTCGACCAGGACGTCCTTGCCAGCCTCGACCGCGCGGACTGCCAACTCGGCATGAAACTGCGGCGGCAACGCCATGACAATGCCGTCAACATCGTCGCGCGAGAACAAGTCGTCAGGGCTGATCGCAAGACACGACTGTTCGCTCGCAAATCCTTCCGCCCGTGCGCCATTTGCGTCGGACACGGCGTGCAATGCCCCCAGCGCCTTGAGCGTGCGGATATGGTTCGAGCCCCAGTACCCGCATCCAAGGACTGCAATACGCGGTTTCATCAATTGCCAACTCAGGATTATGTTGCGGACACATAAAGGCCTGCCGCCACTAACTCAAGCCCGGCCGGGTTTCGGCCGCACCTGCCGGTCGATTTGCCTCGCAAGCGATCTGGTCGCGCCAGACTTGCTGGCTTGACAGGCTCGTCACTCCAACACTATATCCGCGCGACCTTGGCGAATGCCTCTAAGTGCATCCCTCTCGCTGGATGCATGTGGCCTTCCGCCGCCCTGGCGGGGTAGCTCAGTTGGTTAGAGCACGGGAATCATAATCCTGGGGTCGGGGGTTCAAGTCCCTCTCCCGCTACCATTTTTTTGAATGGCCTTTACCTGGCGAGGGCGCCATGGAGTTCACGTCGTATGTGTACGTGACTTTCGTTGCATCCCTTCCCAACAGCGATCCCAAGCGCCCAGCGGCGTTGGCGTAGCAACGCCGGGATCATGGTGAGGAAAAGACGGCAAGCAAAAACCCGCTGCCGACACGGCAGCGGGTCAGAAAGAAATCTCAGCTAGGTATATTACCAGGGCTTGTACCAGCCGGCGACGACAACCTGCTTGTCGCGGTGATTGCCGCCCAGCGTTGCCCCGAAATAGGCGCCTATCGCGCTTGCGAACAGGGACGCGGCCGTCAGGAAGGCTGCAATCAGGCCAATCTTGCGAGCCGTCTCGGCGGCCTCCCGTGCAGCAGCCTCGGCTTGCTGAGCCTTAGCCCATGTATCATCGACACGCGCAAGAGCTTCGTCTTGTGTCAGGCCGGACCGGGCGCTGACAACGCTGGCGACATACTGCCTGTCGGCATCCGCCAACTCTCCGTCCGTGATCGCCCCGGCGAAAATGCGGTCAACCTCGCCCCGACTGTCGGCAGTGGCAGTCGCACTGGACACATTGGTCGGGCGCAACAGACGATCGACGAGGAGGCCGTTCGAACCGTTGATCAGATCGTCTGCATTACCAGCCGCGCCCGCAGCGCCCGCAGCCACCACCGTGGTCGCGGCACCTGTCGCGGTGGCGACAACGGCCGACGCGCCGGAGATGGCGATGAACGCGCCGAGAAGTACGCCAACGGCCCACATGACGAGCCCGTGCGACCCATCACGAATATCGGATTCATGCTCGGTTGCGTCATAGTGACGACGCCGCATCCGTCCTGTCAGGTACCCGCCGGCCGCAAAACTGGAAACCTGAACCCACAAAACCCAAAGTGCCGCCGCGATTGCAAACCAGAACAGCGTCATCCCCCGACCTTCGTAGGCCGATGTGAACGATAAGCCGATAGCCGAGCCGAACGTCAAAAGCACGAAGGAAATCGCAGTTGCCAAAACTGTACCAGCAAAGATTGCCGGCCAATCAACGTAGGAATTTTCTGTATCGCCCACAGTCGCTACGGGCGCGAGATCGTCGGCCAAAGCCATATCATGTCTCCCCAGTCAAAACGGGCATGCGCCCTAGTTTATGAGATCGTTGCTCAAATACATTTGCGTAATAGACTGACTACCGCAGACCGAACAGTGAGAGAACTGCCATGATGACTACTATCAACCCTACGATATAAATAATTCCGTGCATGTCGTGCTCCCGCTCTTGTGAGTTACGAGTGATAATCGGCTAGACGGCGAAAAGTTCCCGGCGCAATGGATCATCGGCTGGAGACAATCGCTGGAGCAAACTTTTTGTGAACCAATCTGGAATTTCGACGTTGGGAAACCGACGAGGAAATCGTCGCGAAATTGAAAGGAGAAAATCATGGATTGGAACCGCGTCGAAGGAAACTGGAAGCAGTTCAAGGGCAATGTGAAAGAGCAGTGGGGCAAGCTGACCGATGACGATCTTGACCAGATCAATGGTCGACGTGAGCAGCTTGAAGGCAAGATCCAGGAACGGTACGGCGTCGAGAAGGATCACGCCAGACGTGAGGTTGATGACTGGTTCGGCCGCGTGAATTGACGGCATAATCTCGCTGCCGCGCGCGGTCTTTGAGACGGCGGGCGGCAGCGTCCCCCGACGATAACAGCAATAAATTAGAGGCGGCCCTGCCTTGGATGCGGCAGAGGCTCCCTGTACGAAGACAGCTTCAAGTCTTCGAACGCAGGATGATAGCCCTTGCGTTCATACAACTCGCGAGGCACCTCCCCTCTACGATGTCCGTAGTCCACTTCGGCCCAGCCATCTGAAGAACGGCAAATGCCGACTGCTGCTCTTGATAACGGGCCCGCGGGCCGCTCTGCAACCGTCGACCGGGGCTCCACTTCAACCCCGGTTTTCCAGAAAACCTCCTCCATCGAACGATAGGAGGGGACATGGTCGGGCGCCAGGGCCGACGTACGTGTCAAGGCATAGACTGTGCCACCGCCATCATTTGCAGACCAGATATGGTAGTTAACGCGTCTGTGACGGACAACGCGCTCATAGACCCAATTCATGCTAACCTTCGATATTCACATGTCGCGGCCCGCCCAGCCGTAATCAACCTGACGTTCGTGGCGTTGGTATGATGTGAATCAGATTCGCCGCAATCTGGGTACCAAAAAACCGAGCTGTCCGATCATTTGGAAAACTCAACAGACCCGCCCGGACCCGGCGAGGCACAAACTATCCGGTTTACTGCCGATTTTGCCGGTCGGACCTGTAAATTAAGGCGGGTTCGCGATCTGCACCGCTGACGGCCTCCGGTCGCTTCGGTCTTTGCCAATGTTATCTTAGCTTGACTTTGTACATTATGCGGCGAAGCAAAGCGCCTGTGTCATGCGTTTGATGCGTTCTGTTTGGATTTTGGGAATGTCCGGGTCTGGCGG
>JBKJRE010000344.1:0-2840 GCA_046594775.1 Rhizobiaceae bacterium
AAATTCGAGGGAAGGCGTCTGATTGATGAGGAAGCCGCGAGCTGTCGCGACCAGGGAGAATGTCGCACAGATTGATGCCGGCGAGATTGAGGCGATTGTTGCCGGCGCACACGGCAATCCGTTCGGCATTCTGGGCGTGCAAAAGGCTCAGAACGGCTTCGTCGCCAGGTGTTTCGTACCGCACGCGGAATCCGTTACCGCCTTCACCCTGGCCGGCAAGGAGGTTGGGGTCCTTGCCAGAAGGAATGATGCCGGCTTCTTCGAGGGGCCTCTCACTATCCGCAAGCGCCAGCCCCTTCGCTACCATGCCCGCAATGCCGGGGGCGAGTGGTGGCTGACCGATCCCTATTCCTTCGGCCCGGTGCTCGGTCCGATGGACGACTACTATATAGCCGAGGGCTCGCATCTCAGGCTGTTCGACAAGCTCGGCGCCCATCAACTGGAGCATGAGGGCGCGACAGGTTTCAATTTTGCCGTCTGGGCGCCGAACGCCAGCCGCGTCTCCGTGGTCGGCGATTTCAACGATTGGGACGGCCGCCGCCACACCATGCGCAACCGCGCCGATACCGGCATCTGGGAAATGTTCATTCCCGACCTCGGGCCGGGCAGCGCCTACAAGTACGAGATCGTCGGCGCGCAGGGAAAGGTGGTGCCCCTGAAAGCGGATCCCTACGCGACCCGCTCCGAATTGCGCCCCGCAACGGCGTCTATCACCGCGGCGCCCCTCTCGCATGAGTGGGGTGACGCCAAGCACCGCGCATACTGGAGCAAGACCGACAAGCGTCGCGAGCCGATCTCGACCATGGAGGTGCACGCCGGGTCGTGGCAGCGCCGCGACGACGGCACCTTTCTGTCCTGGGACGAATTGGCCGATCGGCTGATCCCCTATGTGGTGGATTGCGGCTTCACCCATATCGAGTTCATGCCGATTTCCGAACATCCCTACGACCCGTCCTGGGGCTACCAGACGACCGGGCTCTATGCGCCAAGCGCACGCTTCGGCGAGCCGGAAGGGTTTGCACGCTTCGTCGATGGCGCCCACCGGGCCGGCATAGGCGTCATCCTGGACTGGGTGCCGGCGCATTTCCCGGTCGACGCGCACGGGCTGGCAATGTTCGACGGCACGGCGCTCTACGAGCATGCGGACCCCCGCAAGGGCTTCCACCCTGACTGGAACACGGCGATCTATAATTTCGGCCGCCGCGAGGTGATCTCGTTCCTGGTCAACAACGCGCTCTACTGGGCCGAGAAATTCCACATCGACGGGCTCCGCGTCGATGCCGTCGCCTCCATGCTCTATCTCGACTATTCGCGCAAACAAGGCGAATGGATCCCCAACGAGAAAGGCGGGCGCGAAAATCTCGAGGCGGTAATCTTCCTGCAGAAGATGAACGAGGAGGTTTACGGCCACCATCCGGGCGTCATGACCATCGCCGAGGAATCGACTTCCTGGCCGAAGGTGTCGCAGCCCGTCTACGACGGCGGGCTGGGCTTCGGCTTCAAGTGGAATATGGGATTCATGCACGATACGCTCCAATATTTCGCGCGCGACCCGATCCACCGCAAGCATCACCACAACGACCTGACCTTCGGCCTGCTCTATGCGTTCAGCGAGAATTTCGTCCTGCCGCTGTCGCACGACGAGGTCGTGCATGGAAAAGGCACGCTGCTCACCAAGATGGCCGGCGACGAGTGGCAGAAGTTCGCCACGCTGCGCGCCTACTACGCCTTCATGTGGGGCTACCCCGGCAAGAAATTGCTGTTCATGGGGCAGGAGTTCGCGCAACGGCGCGAATGGAGCGAGGAGCGCGCGCTGGACTGGTGGCTGCTCGATCAGGCGCCGCACCAGGGCATTCGCCATCTCGTCCGGGATCTGAACCATCTCTACCGCTCGCGCCCGGCGCTTCACGCCCGCGACTGCGAACCCGAGGGTTTTTCCTGGCTGATCGCGGACGACAAGGAAAATTCGGTCTTTGCCTGGCTTCGCAGCGCGCCCGGTGAAAATCCCATAGCCATCATATCGAATTTCACGCCGGCGCCGCGCGAAGACTACCGCGTGCCTCTGTCGGCGGCCGGAACGTGGCGCGAGATCATGAACAGCGATGCCGCCGACTATGGCGGTTCGGGCAAGGGCAATCGCGGCGCGGTTCAGGCAACGCCGGGCGAGGGCAGCGTGACCGGCATCGTGATGCTGCCGCCGCTGTCGACGATCATGCTCGAGTTCGTGGGCGAATGAGTAACGGGGAGGAGAAAATGGCGGAGGCCAGAAACAGAACCCAGCCATTGGCGCGTGACGCCATGGCCTATGTGCTGGCCGGCGGACGCGGCAGCCGGCTGAAGGAATTGACGGATCGGCGCGCCAAGCCGGCGGTCTATTTCGGCGGCAAGACGCGCATCATCGACTTCGCGCTGTCCAATGCGCTGAATTCCGGCATTCGCCGGCTAGGGGTGGCGACCCAGTACAAGGCGCACTCGCTGATCCGGCATCTGCAGCGCGGCTGGAACTTCCTGCGGCCCGAGCGAAACGAGAGTTTCGACATCCTGCCCGCGAGCCAGCGCGTCTCCGAGACGCAATGGTACGAGGGCACGGCTGATGCCGTCTACCAGAACATCGACATCATCGAGGACTATGGTCCGGAATACATGGTGATCCTGGCTGGCGACCACATCTACAAGATGGACTACGAGCTGATGCTTCGCCAGCATGTCGATGCCGGCGCCGACGTCACCGTCGGCTGCCTCGAGGTGCCGCGCATGGAGGCGTACGGCTTCGGCGTCATGCATGACGACGCAGAAGACCGGATCCTGGCCTTTCTCGAGAAGCCGAGGGATCCGCCGGC
>JBKJRE010000365.1:0-3164 GCA_046594775.1 Rhizobiaceae bacterium
CGCAAGAAATACCCGGTTGCGGATATTGATGGCGCCAAGTTCAAGCGGTTCCGCCAGTTTTGCTAATTCAGACATGCACAATTTCCGGGCAATCTCACAGATTGCCTATTCAGTAGACATTTTCGATTGCCCGCGCAACGCTGATTTGTACTGAAAATACAAGCTTTTGGGGAAACCGCTGGTTTTTGGGCATTTGCGAGATTATGCGTGACCTGATGCATACTGAGCCAACCGAGCAGTCCCTGAAGATAGCCGTCGTGGTTGTTGCTGCCGGTCGGGGAGAGCGCGCAGGCGTCCAGGATGGACCCAAGCAGTATCGGCTGCTTGCGGGAAAACCTGTCATTGCCCACACAATCGAGGCGTTTCTGGCGCATCCGCGCATCGATACCATCGTTGTCGCCATCCATCCGGACGATGAGGCGCTGTTTGTGTCGTCAACCGGCTCATGCGGCGATTTGCTTCTGGTGCATGGCGGCGCGACACGACAGGAATCGACCCGTATCGCGCTTTTGTCGCTCCGGAATTTGGCCCCCGACATCGTGCTGATCCATGATGGCGTGCGACCCTTCATCGACACGGAGTTGATCGACCGCACCATCTGCGCAATCGACCTCCAACACGGCGCGCTGCCCGCCATGCCATTGGCCGATACGCTGAAGCGTCAAAACCCTGATGGCACGGTCGACGCAACCATTCCACGTGCGGGACTGCATGCCGCGCAAACGCCGCAGGGCTTTCCCTTCCTGCCTATCCTGGAGGCGCATGAGAAGGCCCATCGGGCCGGCCGGCTCGACTTCACCGACGATTCCGCTATCGCCGAATGGGCGCGCCTGCCGGTGCGTCTTGTGCTTGGCTCGCCGCACAACGTAAAGCTCACCTGGGCACAGGATATCGTCATGGCCAACCAGCGCTTCGGCAATCATGCAGCGTCTTTTCCCGATGTGAGAACGGGCAATGGCTACGACGTTCATGCAGTCGGGCCTGGCAATCACGTGACCCTGTGCGGCGTCGAGATCGCCCATGCCACCGGGCTGGTCGGCCATTCCGATGCCGATGTCGGCCTGCATGCGCTCACCGACGCCCTGCTTGCAACCTGCGCGGCCGGCGATATCGGAACGCATTTTCCGCCCTCGGACCCGCAGTGGAAAGACGCGGCGTCGCGCATTTTCGTCGAGCACGCCGCGTCCATCGTGCGGGATCGCGGGGGCCGCATCGCCAATGCCGACATCACGCTGATTTGCGAGGCGCCGCGCATCGGCCCGCACCGCGAGGAAATGGTCGCGGTCCTGTCGGACATGCTGGGCGTCGCCGCTGACCGGATTTCGGTCAAGGCGACGACAAACGAGCTGCTTGGTTTCATCGGCCGCGAGGAGGGCATCGCCGCCATCGCCACCGCGAGCGTGATCTATCCGGGCGAGGTGCCCGAATGACCGACCTTGCGGAACTGGCGGACTGCTTTCTGAAGGCCTGCGACCGGCGCAACATCCTCGCCGCCACCGCCGAATCCTGCACCGGTGGCATGATCATCGCGCTCTTGACCGACATCCCCGGATCCTCGTCGGTGGTCGACTGCGGCTTCGTCACCTATTCAAACGAGGCGAAGATGGAGATGCTGGGTGTTGCCGAGGTCACTCTCGACGCCCACGGTGCGGTGTCGGCCGAAACGGCACGGGAAATGGCCGAAGGAGCGCTGGCCAGATCGCGCGCCGGCATTGCTCTCGCCGTGACCGGCATCGCCGGACCTGACGGCGGTTCACAGGAGAAGCCTGTCGGCCTGGTCTGGTTCGCAATCGCGCTCACGGGCCAGCCGACCATCATCGAAAGGCAGCTATTCGGCAATCGGGGCCGCGACTTCATCCGCCGCGAAACGGTGCGTCATGCGTTGGCCATGGGCCTGTCGGCGCTGGAGGCTGATCACGCGCCGGCCTTGGGCCGCCCGTAGATCGCGTCGGCGCGCTTCTCGAAGGCGTCGGCGAACATGCGGAATGCCCGGTCGAACATGGAGCCCATGACGGCGCCGAGAATGCGGCTCTTGAACTCGTAGTCGATGAAGAAGTGCACCACCGATCCGCCATTACCGGCCGGCTCGAAGCGCCAGACATTGGTGAGGTAGCGGAACGGCCCGTCCAGATATTTCACGTCGATGGCCGATTCATCCGGTTTCAGATGTACCTGGCTGGTGAAAGTCTCGCGAATCGCCTTGTAGCCGACCGTCATGTCGGCCACCAGAATCGTCTGGCCATCGCGCTGCTTGGACGAGCGCACCGTCAGCGCTTCGCAAAGCGGCAGGAACTGCGGGTATGTCTCGACGTCGGCGACCAGATCGAACATTTCCTTCGGGCCATGCCAGACATGCCTCGTGGTCTGGTATTTTGGCATGAAGACGCGGTTAGGCCGACCGGGCGAGAAGCGCCTCGCGCGCCACGCGCAACTTGGCGAAGTCGTCGCCTGCATGATGCGAGGACCGCGTCAGCGGACTCGACGCAACCAGCAGGAAGCCCTTGGTCTTGCCGATCGTCGCGTAGGATTTGAACTCCTCCGGCGTGACGAAACTCTTCACCGGGTGGTGCTTCTTGGTTGGCTGGAGATATTGGCCGATGGTCATGAAGTCGACATTGGCCGAACGCAGATCGTCCATCAACTGCAGCACTTCGTTACGCTCCTCGCCGAGACCGACCATGATGCCGGACTTGGTGAAGATGGATGCATCGATTTCCTTGACCCGCTGGAGCAGCCGGATCGAATGGAAATAGCGCGCGCCGGGTCGCACGGTCAGATAGTTGGACGGCACTGTCTCGAGATTATGGTTGAACACATCGGGCTTGGCCGCCACCACCACCTCCAGCGCGCCGTCCTTGCGCAGGAAGTCGGGCGTCAGGATTTCGATGGTCGTCGCCGGCGTGGCAGCGCGGATCGCCCGGATGACCCCGGCGAAGTGCTCCGCTCCCCCGTCAGCCAGGTCGTCGCGGTCGACCGAGGTGATGACGACATGGTTGAGGCCCATCTGCCTCACCGCCTCGCCGACGCGGCCAGGCTCGTCCGGGTCAAGCGGTCCTGGCATGCCGGTGGCGACATTGCAGAAGGCGCAGGCGCGCGTGCAGATCTCGCCCATGATCATGAAGGTGGCGTGCTTCTTGTCCCAGCATTCGCCGATATTGGGACAG
>JBKJRE010000509.1:0-5860 GCA_046594775.1 Rhizobiaceae bacterium
CTCGGGGTCCTTGCCGTCCTTGAGCTGGATCCCCTCGGCCAAGAGCTCGTCGCGGATGCGGTCGGCTTCGGCCCAGTTTTTTTCCGCGATGAAGGCGAGGCGGCGGGCGACTTCATCGCCGATGTCCAGTTGATGGACCTTGATCCCAAGGCTAGCCGCTTGTTTTGAAGACCATCCCCGCAGGTCAATTCCAAGAAAGTCGAGATCATCGGCTAGCTGGACGACAGCCCGAGACGCCCAAAATCCTCCGAACCGCCCTCGCAATTGCTGAAGCAATCTCTCAAAATGCCCTTCAAGTGGATCGGACCGCAAATCGTCGCTTAATGACAATATGAGATCGTCGGACGGACCACGATCGGGAAATTGTTCTAGCTGCCTCTCGTACCTGCTCATGCCTTCGATTGCTTTTGCAAACTCATCAAGCCGTTTGCTCACGGATCGAAGACGATCAACGCTGAAATCAATCGGTTCGCGATAATGCGTCATCAGCATGGCGAGCCGCAGTACCTCGCCTGGCCATTTGCGCCCGCCGAATTTCTCCGTCTTCAGCAATTCGTGGATGGTGACGAAGTTGCCCTCCGACTTCGACATCTTGCGGCCCTCGACCTGCAGGAAGCCATTGTGCATCCAGTAGTTGGCCATGACGTCGGTGCCGTGGGCGCAACGCGACTGGGCGATCTCGTTCTCATGATGCGGGAAGATCAGGTCGAGCCCGCCGCCGTGGATATCGAAGACCTCGCCGAGATAGGCTGCCGACATGGCCGAGCACTCGATGTGCCAGCCGGGGCGGCCGCGGATCGTTTTGCTCGAGCCGTCGGCAAAGCGGAAGCTTGCTTCCCAACCGGGCTCCTCGACTGACGATCCCTTCCACAGCACAAAGTCCTGCGGATTCTTCTTGTGCGCATCGACGGCAATGCGGGCGCCGGCCTGCTGTTCGTCGAGATTGCGCTTCGACAGCTGCCCGTAGTCGGTCATGGACGAGGTATCGAAGAGAATTTCGCCTTCAGCCTCATAGGCATGGCCACGTTCGATAAGACGCTGAATCAACGTCACCATGTCCGCCTTGCCGTCTGCCCGTGGCAGCACGAAGTCGGTGGCGCGCGGCTCGACCGTCGGCTCCAGGCAGCCGAGCGCCTCGACGTCGGCGTGAAACTGGCTGGCGGTCCTTTCCGTGACCTGACGGATCGCCTCATTGAGCGGCAGACCCGGAAAGTCGCGCAGCGCCCGCGCGTTGATCTTGTCGTCAACATCGGTGATGTTGCGCACATAAGTGACGTGGTCCGGCCCATAGATATGGCGCAACAGCCGGTAGAGCACATCGAAGACAATCACCGGGCGGGCATTGCCGATATGGGCGAAGTCGTAGACGGTCGGGCCGCAGACATACATGCGCACATTCGTGGCATCGATGGGGACGAAGTCCTCCTTCGAACGCGTCAGCGTGTTGTAGAGCCTGAGGCCTTGATCCTGGTCTGACATCAACTTCCCTTTTGGCCTCCACGGCATAGCCGACAAGCCCGAAACTTTTCATAGCCGCGCCGCGGCCTGCTGGCCTGGGCGTTTGTCCTGTCGAGAGAAAAGGCGAAAACGTCCGGTCCAGCGCTCTGCGCTAGCCAATAATGCAAATGCCACAAATGGCGAAAGACGTTTTCATCGGCGCTTTATCGCGCCGCTGTCCCTTGTCCGTCAAGTCCCCGCGTCGCCGCCTGCAACAAAGTGGTATCCAGGCGGGGCAAACGAGGGAAACACCGGCGGTTGATGCCGGGTGTGGCAGCAATGCAGCAAGATCCGTGAATCGTTGTGAGCAGACTGATACGCAAGACTTTATTAAACATGTCCGAACATCAAATGGGGCACGGCGTTGGTTTTCGTATGCGGGCCACGCTTTAGACCCAATCGAGCAGCATGTGCAGCGTCCCGAGACAACATTGATCCGATGATCAAAAGGAAGAAACCGATGCCACTCACTGCCAGAGCAGTTGCTCGCGCCTCCGTACCAGCCGCGCCGCTTGCATTGCTTTACCGCCCGATCGGCTCGGCGGCGGTTGTTGCTGCCCTCATCTGCAGCAACAAGAAGGTCAAATCGTCCAAGCCTTCCTGAGCCAGGCCCAACTCGGGCAACCGGCAGTCAGAACAGATCAAGCTGACCGTCGTCGGCATTGGCTGAGGTTTTCGGCCTGGACGCCTCGGGAAGCGGGTCGATGCGCTGCTGCAGTTCAGGGTCCGTATTGGACACATGGTTGACCTTTCGAGAGACCGGAATTGCGTCAAACATTCCCGGTTCCGCTGGATTCATCAGATCGGCCACCTCGCGTGGCTCCAGATCGCCGCAATCAAGCCACCGGGCGAAATCCTGTGGCTTGATGACGAGAGGCATGCGGTCATGAATATGCGCGATGTCGCCACTCGCCGCTGTCGTCAGAATGGCGCCCGTGTCGATCTCTGATCCGCCGGGCTCGGAATACGTCTCCATCAGCCCGCCAAAGGCAACGATGCCGCCGATTTTGGGCCTTATCCAATAGGGTTGGGACTTGTTCTTGCCGTCGCGCCGCCACTCATAGAAGCCGGACGCCGGTATCAGCGCCCGACGATGCCTCATGGCCGCCTTGAACGATGGTTTTTCCGCAGCCGTCTCGGCGCGGGCATTGAAGAGTGTTGGCAGGTCCGAAGCATTTTTCGTCCAACCTGGAATGAGACCCCAGCGCACCAGAAGCGATCGGCGTTGCGGACGATTCGAACCGGCCTCGCCTGGACCTGCGTCGATTACCAGCAGGATCGGCTGTGCCGGCGCGATGTTGTAGCGCGCCGGAAAATCCTCGACGTCGGCAAGCGCAAAGTGTGATGCTATCTCGCGTGGCGTGGCGGCGATGGCGAAACGTGCGCACATATCGGAGTACCCGCTTAATCCTTTTCGTTCAATCTGGCGATAAGCGTCCTCGACTGCAAGTTCGGGCGCCGGCCGCCCTTCAGGGAACCGAAAGACGCAGCCAATGCAAGGCAAGCAGATAAGGCCAGCCGTATCGGTGGCTCTGAGGCGCGGTGACCGGCTGCTCCTCGTGCTGCGCGGACGAGCCCCATCGCAGGGCCATTATGCTTTCCCGGGCGGGCACGTGGAGGCGGGGGAGACCTTGGAAGGCGCTGCCAGACGGGAACTCATGGAAGAAACCGGACTGGAGGCAAAGTCACTGGCGCCGCTGGTCATGCTTCGGGTCGAGGGCGACGCCATCGCCTACGACCTGCAGGTTTTTTCCGGCAACTCCGCAGGTGGCAAAGCGCGGGCCGCCAGCGATGCCGATGCGGCCGACTTCTTTACGCTGGCCGAAATGGAGGAAATGCCGTTGTTGGAATCGGTCCTCGCGATCGGACGTATATTACTTGGTTCCAACGAGGGGCCCAACTGACACTGCGATGCGGACGTTGCCTAGAAAAATACTGCCTTGCGGCTGCCAAGATGTTTCGCCAAAAGGTCTCATGCGGTGGGCTCCCTTCAATATTTTCGCAATCATCATGGTCGTGCCTCTGGTGTTTGCTCGCCCGGCGGGGGCGATAGATGCGCCTTTCGAGACCGGGCTGATGCGGCTTGCAGAAGTGCTGGGTTCGTTGCACTTCCTGCGCAATCTTTGCGGCGAAAAGGGCGACCAGTGGCGCGAACTCATGGAAAAGCTGCTTGCCGCGGAGAAACCCGACGACGAACGGCGTGCGCGCTTCGTCGCGAATTTCAATCGCGGGTACCGCTCGTTTGCAGGCACCTATACAAGTTGTACGGCTTCGGCCACCGAAGCGATTGGCCGCTATACTGTAGAAGGCGAGAGCCTGGCGCGAGAGCTTGCAGCACGTTACGGAAATTAAGCGCTGATTAACTTTTTCCTCAATGCCAGCGTACACAGACTTGCAGGTGTGGTACGAATCTTAACGGGACATTAAAAGGATTGATCAAGTTGGGCCGAAATTTCCGGTCGCTGCTTGAAAAGGGTGGATTTCATCGATGGAGTATAGTGCTACCGACATCGACGCGCTGGTCAGGGAAGAAAAGCGATTGACCGCTGTCGAAAACCACAACGAAGCCTGGGCCGAAGGGCTTTCGGCCGGTATCGAGCCGGAGATTATCGCCGAGGCCGCGCTTACCACCGCGCTTTGCGAATTGTTGCGGACAAGCGGCGAGACCTCCGCGCTTGCGCTGATCGAGCGCACGCGAGAAAGGGTAATCGCCGGAGAGTTCGCGCCGCACCAGTCGCGACATTAAGGCATGGTTCCAAGTTCCGACCCGAAATCTATTGTTCATCGCACGGTGGGAACCTTGGAACTGAGTTGCACCGCCGGAGCCGGGACGATGGGCGAAAAATCCACCAAGCAAAAGTGGCGCAGACTGCCAAGGGCCGGGATGCTGGCGTTGGTTACGGCAGCCTCCCCTGTCGGCTCGTTGCAGGCTTTCGCGCTCAGTGAAATCAGCCGCGAAGAGCTTCCCGCTCCCGGGCAGTCCGGGAGTGATTCGACTCCTGGAATCGCGATCCCGTCACCGGATCCGATCGACCCCAACGCACCAAGATCGGAAACGCCCCAAGTCGATGAACCGGGCGATATCTCACGGCCTGGCATCGACGAAGATGGCCCGCTGCCCGAAATCGTCTACAATCTGGACCGGCTTCCCGAACCTGTACGGCGAATGCACGATCTCATCGTCGAAGCGGCGCGCAGCGGTGACATCGAAAAGCTACGGCCGCTGATCGGGCTTGGGGACAGCATCACCCAGCTTTCGTTCGGCGGCATCGATGGAGACCCGATCGACTTTCTCAAGAGCCTGTCCGGCGATCCAGAGGGCCAGGAGATACTGGCGATCATGGAAGAGGTGCTGAGCGCCGGGTTCGTCAAACTCGATCTCGGCACGCCGAACGAACTCTATGTCTGGCCTTACTTCTTCGGCATTCCGCTTGACCGGCTCGACTCCAGACAGCGCGTAGAACTCTTCAAGATTGTCACTGCGGGCGACTATGAGGACATGAAAGCGTTCGGAACCTATATTTTCTATCGAGTGGGCATTACGCCCGAAGGCCGATGGGCCTTCTTCGTTGCCGGCGACTGACCATCAAGGCGCCAGTGGCGCCTCGCTGAACGCCACTGCCCTGCCCTTGCCGGGCGCCACGATCTCAGCCTCCCACATGACCCTGCGACCGCGGATGATCGTCCCCACTGGCCATCCCGTAACTCGCTTGCCGTGATAGGGCGTCCAGCCGGCCTTCGAACCCGCCTGCCCGTTCGTTATCGTCTCGAGGCGCTTCAGATCGACAATCGTAAAATCCGCGTCGTAGCCGGCTGCGATGCGGCCCTTGCGGGCGATGCCGAAAATGCGGTTCGGGCCATGGCTCGAAAGGTCGACAAATCGCTCCAGGGTCAGTCGACCGGCGTTGACATGATCCAGCATGATCGGCACCAGAGTCTGAACGCCGGTCATGCCGGATGGCGAGGCCGGGTATGACTTGGCCTTCTCCTCCAGCGTGTGCGGTGCGTGATCGGAACCGAGCACATCGACAATCCCCTTTCTGATGCCGTCCCAGACACCGTCGCGGTGACGGCTTGCTCTTACCGGCGGATTCATCTGAATGAGCGTCCCGAGGCGGGCATAGTCATCAGCCGACAATGTCAGATGATGAGGGGTGGCCTCGCAGGTTACGAGGTCCTTGTTCTGTTCGAGCAAGGGTATCTCTTCCGCCGTCGAGATGTGCAGCACATGAATGCGCGCGCGGTTCTGGCGGGCGATGCGCACCAGCCGCTCCGTGCAACGCAAGGCCGCGATTTCATCGCGCCAGGACGGGTGGGACGCCGGGTCACCCGACACGCGTTCGGCCAGTCTTTCGCGCAGGCG
>JBKJRE010000569.1:0-3415 GCA_046594775.1 Rhizobiaceae bacterium
TAGCCCCGATGGGAGGGGCTAGGACTATGAATGATCGTGAGAATCGAGACTTTCAGGCGGGCCTGGAAGACGAGGTGAACGCTTTTCTGCGCGGTGAGCCGACACGCCGAACCTTCATCAAGAAGTTCGGTCAGGCCATGGGCATGTTGCCGATCGCCGGCGGCATGCTTGGATCCGGTGTGCAGTGGGCCTTGGCGCAAGCGAAGATGCAACTTGAAGATCCGAACACGCCGCTGGGCAAGGCGCAGGCCCTGGCCCTCAAGGCCTCCACCGAAGGTCCCGCCGATGGCTCGGCCTTCCGCGCCGTCGAGGCAGCCAAGCAGTTTGCCGGCGTCAACCTCAACATGACATACGAGGCCGGTCTGCAGGGACTCGACCCCCGCAACTTCTCCGGCCCCCTCTGGGAGGAACTGACCGGCATCAAGTCGACCGTCGTTGAACTGCCGTCGCCGGACATGTATTCCAAGCCGATCGCCGAGCATATCGCACAGTCCGGCGCCTACGACATCCTCGACCTGCAGCCGCAGTGGACACCGGCGCTTGCCGACGGTGGTGTGATCGCGCCGCTCGACGACCTGATCGGCAAATACATGAACCCGGCGGACCTCGAGGACTACCACCCTCTCTACAAGGCCTTGCCGACCTACAAGGGCAAGATCTGGGGTCTATTCGACGACGGCGACATGTTCGCGCTCTATTACCGCAAGGACATTTTCGAGGATCCGAAGCTGAACGAGGCGTATGAGGCCAAGTTCAGCAAGAAGCTCGAAGTGCCGAAATCCTGGGAGGACTACGCACAGGTTGCGCAGTTCATCACCGACCAGATGGCACCAAACGTCTATGGCGCCGGACACTTCCGAAAGGCAGGCAGCCCGGGCAACCAGTTCGACTTCATGCAGCAGTTCCGTTCGAATGGTGGCGCGTTCTTCGATGGCGACATGAAGGCTGCGCTGGCCACCGACATCGGCGTGAAAACCCTCCAGAACATGATCGCCGCCAACAAGGCATCGATTCCCGGCAACGAGGAACTCGATGCGGTGTCGCTGTGGGTGGCATGGCTGCAGGGCAAGATCGCCATGATTTACTCCTGGCCGCCGACCGGGCGCATGTCAGCCGGCTATTCGCAGAGCGACAAGGCGATCTCGTTCATTCCCCAGTCGTCGATCGCCGGCAAGGTCGGCTATGCGATCGTACCCGGGGGCAATCCCGAGCATGCCTTCGGCTTCAACAAGTCGCTTGCCGCCGATTCGGCCAATCCCGAGGCGGCCTTCCTGTTCATGCAGTGGGCGTGTTCGCCGCCGGTGTCGCTGGCCCGCTGCATGTTGCCTTACGCGCTGCGTGATCCGTACCGGATCTCGCACTTCAAGTCGGAACTCTACGGACAGCTGTTCCCGAGCGCGCCGGAATATCTGGCAAATCTCAATGCGTCGGCCAATGTCGGCCTGCTGGACCCCATCATGCCGGGTGCGCAAGACTACCAGCTCTCGCTCGACCGCATGTGCACCTCTGTCTGGGCCGGTACGGATCCGATGGAGGCCCTGAAGACGGCTGCGGCCGAATGGGACGCCACGACCGAAAACCTCGGGGTCGAGGCGCAGAAGGGCTTCTACCAGGAGTTCCTGAAGCTGCCAGGGGCCACTGCCGAGAACACGGTGGAAAAGCTTGGCATGGCGGTCACGCTCTAGGACACACGGAGAGGCCGCCGCTGCCAGCGGCGGCCTCTCCGACCACCAAGATGCGGACGGCCTTTCATGGGCGGACGGCTCGTGAGAAAAAGCTTCGGCGGGACAAGAAGGGCTGGCGGGATGGCGATAGGAACAGCAGCGACGGACCTTGGACCGACCGGTGGCGGGCAGCGTCCTTCCGCGCGGACGAGCGATACATGGTTCAAATGGCTGCTGGTGGCCCCGGCGGCGGTCATCATTCTGGCCATTTCGATCTATCCGCTGCTGTTTTCGATCTGGGTGCTTTTCGTCAACTACGATTTCCAGATTCCCGGCCACGCCTTCGTCGGCCTCAAGAATTTCAAGCAGGTCATCTTCGATCCAGTGGCCGTCTATTCGCTCTGGGTCACGGTCGCGCTGTCGACCATCAACGTTGTGGTCGAGTTTCTGCTTGGCCTGGCTATTGCCATGGCGCTGGCAAACACGTTCAGGGGCCGCGGAGTGCTCATCTCCATCCTGATCGTGCCGCTCTTCATCAGTCCGATCATCGTCGGCCAGGTCTGGGTGCTCATGTTGCACAGCCCGTTTGGACCGACGAACTACCTGCTGAGCCAACTCCTGGGCTATGAAGTCACCATCAAGTGGCTGACCGGATTTCCGTGGAATTTCGTCGCCTTGATTCTTGCCGATATGTGGCAGTGGACGCCGTTCATGTTCGTCATTCTGCTCGCCGGGCTGACGGCCATCCCGCCCCACGTCTACGAAGCCGCGGAGCTGGACGGTGTGGGACCTTGGCAGACCTTCTGGTATATCACCGTGCCTTACATCGCGCCGATGATGCTGCTTGCCGTGACGTTCCGGCTACTCGATGCGATCCGCCTGTTCGACACGATCTTCATCATGACTGGCGGCGGTCCTGGCACCGCCACCTACAGCGCGTCCTATTATCTCTATACGATCGGCTTCACGCAGTTTCACCTGTCGCGGGCAACTGCTGGCGCCTGGATCTTCATGATCCTGACCCTGCTGGTGGTGTTCTTGCTCGTCCGTCGCCTGCTGACCATGGAGTCGAAGAGATGGCGCCTGTGGCACGACAAACCATCCGACGCTCGCGCCTGCGGCGGGTACCGTTCCTGCGCATCCTGTTTCTGGCAATCTGCGTGATCTTCGTCGTCCTGCCGCTGTATTGGGTGTTCGTCACCTCGATCAAGCCGAGCGACGACTACCTGGCGATCCCGCCGGTCTGGTTTCCCGCAAAACCGACGCTCATCCACTACACGGCAGCGCTGCTTGCCTATCGCGGGCTGAACGGGCTCATCAACAGCCTGATCGTCTCGATCTCCGCGACCTTCCTGTCCTGCCTCTTCGGGACGCTGATGGCCTACAGCCTGGCCCGCTTCAATACGGGCGGCCAGCATCTGTCCTTCTGGGTGCTGTCGCAGCGCTTCTTGCCGCCGATCGCGATCGTGCTGCCGATCTTCCTGAATTATCGGGTGCTGGGGCTGAACGATACGCATGTCGGCCTAATCCTCGCTTACACCGTCTTTACCTTGCCGGTGTCGGTCTGGATGATGTTCGCCTATTTCCGCCAGATGCCGCGCTCGCTCGAAGAGGCGGCGCTGGTTGACGGCTGCACGCGCTGGACCTCGTTCTGGCGGGTAGCGGTGCCGCTGGCGATACCGGGCATCGTGGCGGCCGCAATCTTCACCTTCATCGGCTGCTGGACGGAGTTCTTCTTCGCGCTCGTGTTG
>JBKJRE010000612.1:0-4434 GCA_046594775.1 Rhizobiaceae bacterium
ACGGTCACGCCAACGATGGCTATGCCACCCCAGATGGCCAGAACGCAAGCCCAATAGAACAGCCGCCCAAATCGACCAAACCATCCTGCCCCGCTACCCTGGAGGGCCGCCCTGCGATTGCCCTTCCTGGAAGGTCTTCGCCGAGCCGGTTTCGTCGGGCGGCTTGGCACGACGCGATCGGCTTCCGTAACGGAAAGGCCGCGCGACTTCCTGCTTTTCGAGCGAGTCTCGAATGTGGGCTCGATGCGCCGGTTATATGGTTTGGTCATGTAGCCGCCATTCGGTTCCCGATGCTGGGATTCGGTTGGAAGCTAAATGCGGTGATTTAAGGTGGGGTTAAGCCTGAACCTAGACGCAACCCGAACAGTAGTAGCAGCTGACTGCCTTTTTGGCTCGGGCAACGGCAGATTGGCGTCAGTTCTGCTGGATGGAGATACCCTTGTCGTCGATCCGCAATTCGACGCCGTCCGGCTTCGATTCCTGACGATAGACGTATATCCCAAGGGCAATAGCAACGACCGCGAGCGCGCCGATGACAAGATAGAGCTGGTTCTGTTTCATCGGCGCACCCGTTCAGACTGTGTTGTTTGAATTCAGGCCCGTTTGATTAGACGGATCAAGACCAGCAGGATGACCGCGCCGATGGTCGCATACACGATTGCGTCCAGAATGCCGTTTCCAAGCGATATGCCCAGCGTCGGCAGAAGCCAGCCAGCGATAAAGGCGCCGATGATACCGACAACGATGTTACCCAATAGACCGAACCCGAAACCCTTGACGAGCACACCGGCCAGCCAGCCGGCAATGGCGCCAACGATGAGAAAGATGATCAGACTTTCGATACCCATGGTGTTTCCCTCCTAAGCAGCCTCTTGCATCACGAAAGAGTCGCGAATCGCGCGTCTGCGACCGCATCATATTCAACAATCCGACTGCGCGCGAAGACTATTCTTCGTCGTGCTGAGACGCCCAGCTGTGCGGCTCGATCCGCTTTTGCGTGTCACTGTCGATGAATACCCACCAGCCGGCGTCGCCTTGGTCCCAGTCCCCGCCAGTCGCTTTCATCCGCTCGAGTGAACGGTACTGGCCGATAGATTCGTTTTCCTGTTCGTCGCGATCGGTCCAGAAAACCGCCACTTTCGACCCATCCTTTGGCGCTGTGGAAATCGGTTTCTTTACGCTCATTAGGCTTACCTCCCGGAATTGATCGAACCGCGCACCGATGCAATCGGTTCCGCAATCAACTGTGAGCAAAGATATCCTGCTCCGCCCACCCCATCAGGTCGAGCTTCGCACGCGTCGGCAGGAAGCGGAAACAGGCCTCGGCCTCTTTCACGCGGCCCTCACGCGCCAGGCGTTCGGAGAGCACCTCGCGTAGCCGGTGTAGATAGAGCACGTCGGAGGCTGCGTATTCGAGCTGTTCCGGAGTAAGGGTTTCCGCGGCCCAATCGGACGACTGCTGGACCTTTGATAGATTCACGCCAAGCAGTTCGCTGCAAATGTCCTTGAGACCGTGCCGGTCCGTGTAAGTGCGGGTCAGGCGCGAGGCGATCTTGGTGCAGAACACCGGCTCCGGCATCGCGCCGAAGGCATGGAAAAGGACGGCCAGATCGAAGCGTCCGAAGTGAAACAGCTTGGTGATGCTGCGGTCCCGGAGAAGCTTGACCAGATGGGGCGCCTTCTTCTGGCCCGGCGCGATCTGGATCACGTCGGCGGTGCCATCTCCCGGCGAAATCTGCACCAAGCAAAGCCGGTCGCGATGCGGGTTGAGCCCAAGCGTCTCAGTATCGATGGCCACAGCGGGAACCGAATAGTGCGACAGGTCGGGAAGATCGTGGTTGTGAAAGCGGATTGTCATCTAGTTTTCCAAGCTCATCGCGAAATTGCATCGAGGATGCGCGCCCATGAGCGCTGACCCTTGTGGAAGGAGGTTAGCTCGTATTTCTCGTTGGGCGAGTGGATGCGGTCGTCGGAAAGTGCGAAGCCGACCAGCAGCGATTCCATGCCGAGATGGGTCTGGAAGTCGCCGACCACCGGAATTGAGCCGCCTCCGCCCGTCATGACAGCCGGATTTGGCCATTCGTCGGAGAGCGCCTCCTTTGCCTTTAACAGGAAAGGCGCGTCGTAGGACAACTGGATTGCCGGAGAACCGCCGTGCTCGTGAAACGAGACAGTGCAGTCTCCCGGCAAGCGTTCTTCGACGAATTTGCGGAATGCGGTCCTGATCTTGCCGGGATCCTGCCGGTGCACGAGCCGGAACGACACCTTGGCCGAGGCCTCGGCCGGAATTACTGTCTTGAACCCCTTGCCGGTGTAGCCGCCGATTATGCCGTTGAACTCGGCGGTCGGGCGCGCCCAGACGAGCTCGAGCGCAGAGCGATCCTTCTCGCCCGACAGCGCCGACAGGCCGATCGGACCCAGCATCGTCTGGGCCGTCTCTCCAAGCGTTTCCCAGGCGGCCAGAATCTCGGCCGGCGTTTCGCCGACACCATCGTAAAACCCCGGAATCGCAACGCGACCCGCTCCGTCGTGAATATCGGCGAGAATACGCGTCAGGACGCGTATCGGATTGGCGGCGGCGCCGCCGTACTGGCCGGAATGCAGGTCGCGATTGGCTGCACGGATGGTGATTTCCTCGCCGACAAGTCCGCGCAGCGACGTTGTGATGGCCGGGGTATCGCCGTCCCACATGCCGGTGTCGCACACCAACGCGAAATCCGCCTTGAGTTCGTCGGCATTGGCCTCGAGGAAAGGCTTCAGCGAGGGCGAACCGGATTCTTCCTCGCCCTCGAACAGGATGGTCACGCGGCAAGGCAGCGTGCCATGCACTTGCTTGTAGGCTCTGCACGCCTCGACGAAAAGCATCAGCTGGCCCTTGTCGTCAGACGAGCCGCGCCCGGTGATGACCTTGCGGCCTGGCGCAATGTCCTTCACCCCGGGTTGAAACGGGTCGGTATCCCACAGGTTTAGCGGGTCCACCGGCTGAACGTCGTAGTGCCCGTAGAACAGCACGTGCGGGCTTTCGGGAGATGGGCCGTCATGATGGGCGACGACCATGGGATGTCCTGGCGTCTCGCGCAGGCTCGCCGTGAACCCGATCGTGCCGAGGTCGTCGACTAGCCAGCCCGCAGCCGTCCTGCACGCCTGCGCAAAGGCCGGGTCGGTAGAGATCGAAGGAATGCGCAGCAGGGCGAAAAGCCTCTCGAGACTGGCGTCGAGATTTGCGTCAAGCTGGCCGAGAACGGCGGAGAGTGGCGACATCAACGCATTGCCTTTCGAATCTGCGCAGTAACTCTAGTGCATGATCGGGAGGAATGGGACCAGTCGTCGACGACTTCGGCTGCAAAAATGGCCGAAACAGCCAGTATGGCTAATGATCAGCACAAAAAATGCCGCCGTGGCGGAGGGGACAACCACGGCGGCTCTACTAGTAACGATGCGGCAGCCCGGAGAGGGGGATGAGGCTGCCGCAATGTCCGGTCTAGGCGGGGGACGGGCCATACTCCGGACTTCGGCATAAACCGCCGATACCACACATTTGGAAATCTGAACGTGGCGATTCAAGGGCGCTAAGATTACAGTTGCGTAACAAACCCGTGATTTTTCCGCCGGCCGAACCAAACGTCAGGAATGATTGGCAGGAGCGCCTTAGA
This sequence comes from Rhizobiaceae bacterium, assembly GCA_046594775.1. GTDB lineage: Bacteria > Pseudomonadota > Alphaproteobacteria > Rhizobiales > Rhizobiaceae > CAMYMG01. Next base: position 3,654 of record JBKJRE010000612.1, read on the forward strand.
GATGGACAGAGTTTTGCCTGCGCGCTACCCGTTGGCCATGAAAAAAGGCGACCATCTCTTCCTTGTCGACGGCTCGGGATACATCTTCCGCGCCTATCACGCATTGCCGCCACTAACACGGAAGTCCGACGGCCTGCCGGTCGGCGCCGTGTCGGGCTTCTGCAACATGCTGTGGAAGCTGATCCAGGATGCCCGCAACACCGATGTCGGGGTGGTTCCGACCCACATTGCCGTTATCTTCGATTATTCTTCCAAAACGTTTCGCAACGAACTCTATGCCGAATACAAGGCAAACCGCTCTGCGCCACCGGAAGACCTGATCCCGCAATTCGGCCTGATCCGCCAGGCGACCAAGGCGTTCAACCTGCCCTGTATCGAGATGGAGGGATTTGAAGCCGACGATCTGATCGCCACCTACGCGCGCCTCGCCCACGAAGCCGGCGGCGACACGACGGTCATCTCCTCGGACAAGGATCTCATGCAACTCGTTGGTCCGAGCGTCTCCATGTACGACCCGATGAAGGACCGCCAGATCGGCGTTCCCGAGGTCATCGAGAAATGGGGCGTGCCGCCGGAGAAGATGATCGAACTTCAGGCCCTCACAGGCGATTCCGTCGACAATGTTCCAGGCATTCCCGGTATTGGTCCGAAAACGGCAGCGCTGCTTCTCGAACAGTTTGGCGATCTGGACAGCTTGCTTGCCCGAGCGTCCGAGATCGCCAAACTGTTCGAGAAGCAGCGCTGCCGTTTTCGGACCAATACCGGGAATGCCTGGAACATT
>JBKJRE010000193.1:0-4336 GCA_046594775.1 Rhizobiaceae bacterium
GTGCGCTTCGGGCCGGCTCCGAGGAACCGGCCCGAAGCAATGGATCATTCCTTGATTTCGGTGACCGTCAGCCGGCCGTTGACCTTCTCGGCAACGAACTCGATCTTCTTGCCTTCCGCCACGTTTTCAAGCATGGCCTCGTCGGCGACGACGAACACCATTTTCATGGCAGGCATTTCGAGGTTTTTCAGTTCCTCGTGCTTGATGGTCAGCTTCTTCTGCTTGACATCGATCTTGATGACTTCGCCCTTGGTGTATTCGGTTGCACCGGCTGCCCCGACGAGCGAGGTGGCCAGCAACAGAGCCGCAAACATTTTTCCGATTGGTTTCATGCTATTTCTCCATTTTGATAAGAATTAGTGCTTCACGGTGATATCGCCGCGCATTCCAGACTCGTAATGGCCCGGGATCAGACAGGCGAACTCGAAGCCGCCTGCCTTGGCGAAGGTCCATATGATTTCGCCCTTCGCGCCCGGCGCCAGACGGATGGCGTTCGGGTCGTCATGCTCCATCTCCGGAAATTTTTGCATCAGGTCCTTGTGCTTCATGATTTCGTCATGGCCATCCATGACGAATTCGTGGTCGGTTTCACCCTTGTTGATAAACTTTATACGAACAGTCTCGCCTTCCTTGACCTTGAGCACAGCGGGTTTGAACAGCATCTGCCCGTCATCGCTTTCCGTCATCGTGATGGTAACGGTCCGCTTTGCCCTGGCCGCTTCGCCTGCCTTGCCGATCGCCATCATGGCGTCGTGGCCACCGTCGTGAGTGCCCGATGCAAGGGCTGGCGATGCGAACAGCAGCAGCGCCGGAAGGAGAAGTCTCAGTCGATTCATGAATCATGCTTCCTTGTTTCTGGTTGGGGGGAATTATCCCTGTTTGTGACCGCCGTGCGGCGTTGCCGGGGCCATCGTTTTTGCGTCGCCTGCCTTGACCGGAGTGGGAGTATCGCCGGTCCATTCGTAGGCTACGGTTCCTTCGGGATGCTCGTACCAGCCGGGATCGCTGTAATCGTCGGCGGCGAGACCCTCACGCACTTTCACGACCGAGAACATCGATCCCATCTCGATCGGGCCGTACTGGCCCCAACCATCCATCATCTTGACGGTGTTGTCGGGCAGCGGCATCTCCATTTCACCCATGTCGGCCATGCCGCGGTTGCCCATCGGCATGTATTCCGGCTGGACGCGACGGATCTTCTGGGTCACGGCCGTCTTGTCGACGCCAATGAACGTCGGCACGTCGTGGCCCATCGCGTTCATGGTGTGGTGCGACTTGTGGCAATGGATCGCCCAGTCGCCGGGATATCTGGCGTCGAACTCGTAGGCCCGCATCGCGCCGACCGGAATATCGATCGACACTTCGGGCCAGCGCGCTTCGGGCCGCGTCCAGCCGCCGTCCGTGCAGGTGACCTCGAAGTCGTAGCCGTGCATGTGGATCGGATGATTGGTCATCGTCAAATTGCCGACGCGGACCCGGACCCGATCGTTCAAGCTCACCGGAAGGGGGCTGATGGCCGGGAACAGACGGCTGTTGAAGCACCACAGATTGAAGTCCGTCATGGTCATGACCTTGGGCACATAGGAGCCCGGATCGATGTCGAAGGCGTTCAGCATGAAAACGAAATCGCGGTCGACCCGCATGAAGGCGGGGTCTTTGGGATGGATGATGAACATGCCCATCATGCCCATCGCCATCTGGACCATTTCGTCGGCATGCGGGTGGTACATGAAGGTGCCGCTCTTCACGAGGTCGAACTCGTAGACGAAGGTCTTGCCCGGCGGGATGCCGGGCTGGGTCAGTCCGGTGACGCCATCCATTCCATTGGGCAGGATCATGCCGTGCCAATGCACCGTCGTATGTTCCGGCAGCCGGTTGGTGACGAAGATGCGGACGCGGTCGCCTTCCACCGCCTCGATTGTCGGACCGGGCGATTGACCGTTGTAACCCCAGAGATAGCCGGTCATGCCGGGTGAAAGCTCGCGCTCGACGGGCTCGGCGACGAGATGAAACTCCTTGACCCCGCCCGTGACACGATGCGGCAGGGTCCAGCCATTCAGCGTTGCGACCGGTTGATAGTCCGGACCGCTCGACGGGAATATCGGTGTCTGCATGTCCGGCGATTCCATGACCGGGGCATCGGGCAACCCCATCGCCGAGGTTTTCGACCAGGCGGCCGCACCGGCAAGAAAGGCGCCGCCGCCGAGGATCTGACGTCTTGTAACCATCTTGTTTCTCCTTGCCCCTAGTGTCCGCCGCCGGCATCGGCGACGGCTGCAACCATCCCGCCGCCCGACGAAGCCGCGCCGCCGCCGCCGTGGATAGCGGCGCCGAGACCGACATCGGCGAGCCAGAACTCGCGTTTCGCGTTGAGCGACAGCATGATCGAGTTGACCTTCGCCCTCGTGTCGGCAAGCAGCTCGAACGTGTTGGTGATCATGCCGTTATAGGTGAGCACCGATTCCTCCTCGATCTTCACCCGCAGGGGCACGACGTTGTTGCGGTAGTGGCGCGCGATCTCATAGGTCGATCGATACGCGTCATAGGCGGAACGCGCTTCCGAGCGAATGTTCACGGCCTTTTCCGCCAGCAGGCTGGCGGCGCGCATATAGGCGAGTTCGGCCTTGCGCATCCGTGCCTCGCCCGTATCGAAAATCGGGATGACGAACTCGACTTCGGCGCGCGGCACGGCTGTTGTCGTCGTTCCCTCTTCGTCGGTCTCGCGCTCGAGTTCGACCCCGGCAAGCAGTTCGAGGTCGGTCAGATAGCGGGTCGCCTGCGTCAGCCCGTAGGAACGGGCCTCGGCTTCAAGCGCCAGCTTGGCAATCTCCAGATCGACCCGGTTCCGCAACGCCTCCGCCTCGATCGAGCGCTTCGCGGCGATCGATCGCGGGATCCTGGGCAGGGCGTTGGGGACCTTGTAGTCGATGTCGCTTCCCCACAGTCCCATCAGGCGCGTCAGCTCTTCCTTGGCATTGCGTGCGGAAAGCCGCGCCTGCGCCGTCTGGCCCACGAGTTCGGCGTAGAACACATGCTCGTGCGCCTGCCCGGTCTTGGTGAAGGCGCCGGTCTCCCCGAGCTTCGCGGCAAGGGCCGAAGCGGCGTCCGCCGCCTGCTGCGCCCGGTTGTAATAGGTAACGCTTTCCCACGCCGAGACGGCATTGATCCAGGCGCGCCGCGTGTCGGCCGCGAGCCGCAACGTTGCCTCGGCGGCGACCAGCTGCGCCTGTCTGAAACGCGTTTCGGCAAGCGCCACCCGGCGCGGCCGCGTGATCATGGCGAGGATATTGCTGACCACGGCGCCCTCGACCGTGCGCACCGGATCGATGCCGACGATGCCCAGCGAGAGCTTCGGGTTGACCATCAAGGATTGCTGCCAGACATCGGCGGCGCTCATGCCCATGTCCGCATAGGCCGCCTGCAGGCCCTTGTTGTTGAGGAGAGCGACCTGAACCGCGATGTCCGGGCCGATCAGCTTCTTGCGAACGAGGCTGCTCACCCGGGCGGCAACGGCGCTGGCCTCCTGGCCCGACTGGATCCAGACCGCCTGCTTTCCGGTCGCCGCGGAGGCGCGGGCCGCGACCGGGACGAACGAGGCTGTCGGGTCCGCCGCGGTATCGATAGAGGACGTGGTCGAGCACGCTCCCAGCCAAACCGGCACGGCGACGGCGGCAATGATCTTCAGGATCGGACGCTTCATGATCCGGCTCCCTTCGTCGCCGGAGACAGATCGTCGTTCAGCTTGCGCCAGTTTTGCGGATCGACCGGCTGCCGCCGATGATAGTCCACGACCACCGGGTGATAGTGAGCCTGGCCGACACCGCGTGACGGATCGACAGGGCTGATGGACGGCAGGATGTCAGGTGGAGGCGTCGCAGCGCATCCGGCGACGGAAAGCAGCGACGCGAGTATCGCTCGACTTGCAAAATTCATGGCAGACCCTGAAGGCTGACTTGCATTTAACGCTACGCCGGAACGGATTCCGGACGCGGCGCGCTAACCCCGGTCGGGGCGTGTCAGATCAGGTTTCTAGGAGGCCGGATGAACTCGGCGTAGTTGCCATCGACAAGAATTGCCGGAATCGACCCGGCAAAGCATCGCGCAACGGCATGCGCGATCCCGACGCCGCTCACAGGCACGGCGCTGATGGGCGCGCAATGCACTTCACAGCCGCTGTCGGGCGCGGGCTTGCCGCCGTGATGCCCCTGGTCGGCGGCCGGCGCGTCCGCCATCCGGTCGTGCTGGTGTGCGCCCGCGGCGTCCTTCGCCATCATCTCGTGATGCGCGGCGGATTTTGCGGCCGCAAGGCCGAATGAGCCGGCCGATGCGAACAAGG
>JBKJRE010000126.1:0-5410 GCA_046594775.1 Rhizobiaceae bacterium
TGTCGGACGAAGCCATGCCGCACATGTCGGTGCGCGAGGGCATGATCTGCGGCGTGCCGACCCGGCTCTTCCGCATGTCCTTCACCGGCGACCGCGGCTTCGAGGTCAACGTACCGGCAGACTACGGCCAGGCCGTCTGGGAAGCGCTGTGGGCGGAGGGCCAGAAGCACGGCGCCACCGCCTATGGCACCGAGGCGATGCACATTTTGCGGGCCGAAAAGGGCTACATCATCGTCGGCCAGGACACGGATGGTACGGTGACGCCGAACGATGCCGGGCTCGACTGGGCGATCGGCAAGAAGAAGACCGATTTCGTCGGCATCCGCGGCCTGACTCGCCCCGATCTTGTTGCGTCCGGCCGCAAGCAACTGGTTGGCCTCAAGACGAAGGACCCCAAGAAGGTGCTGGAGGAAGGCGCGCAGATCGTCGCCAATCCAAGGCAGCCGATCCCGATGACCATGATCGGCCATGTCACCTCGAGCTACTGGTCGGAGAACTGCGGCAGTTCGATCGCGCTGGCGCTGCTTGCCGGCGGCCGCGAGCGGATGGGCGAGACGCTGTTCGTGCCGATGCCGGACGGAGCGATCGAGGTCGAGGTCTGCTCGCCGGTGTTCTTCGACAAAAAGGGAGGCCGCCTCAATGGCTAAGGCCGCAAAACGCGCTGCCGCTGTCCGCTCGCCTGCCTTTTCGGGACGCGAATTTTCGGCCGATGGCGTGAAGGTCGCGGTGTTGGCGCCGTCCCATCGGCTGGCGCTGCGCGCGCCGGAAAAGTCGCTCGCCGCCCTGTCGAAGGCGCTGGCCGTCAAGCTGCCTGCATCGCCGAAAAGCTCTGTCATCAAGGGCAGCCGCAGCGCCCTCTGGCTGGGGCCCGATGAGTGGCTGATCATCGACGATGGCGGCAAGGATCCGCTCGCCGACTGCGCCCGGGTCAAGGTGCTCCATTCGGCGGTCGGCGTCTCGCATCGCAATGTCGGCATCTCGGTAACTGGTCGCCGCGCGACGGAAACCATCAATGCCGGCTGCCCGCAGGACCTGTCGCTTGGGGCCTTCCCGGTCGGGGCGTGTTCGCGCACCATTTTGGGAAAGGTCGAGATCGTCCTGTTGCGCACCGCCGACGATGCGTTCAGGGTCGAATGCTGGCGCTCGTTCTCGGACTATGTGCTAACCTTCCTCGCGGATTCAGCGGCTGACGCCGCCGCCTGATGCGGAACTTCCGGCCAGGCGGGACGTTGCCCTGCCACATGAACACGGAGGGTTAACCATGGCAGAATCGTCAAAATCTCCCCCTGCAGGCAAGAAGTCTCCCGCCGTGCGGTCGCTTGATCGCGAAAAGCAGAAGCAGGAACTTCTGGAAGGTGAGCTCGAGGAAGGTCTGGAGGACACCTTTCCTGCCAGCGATCCCGTATCGGTAACGTCGCCCTCGATCCCGGGCGGCACGTCCAAATCCGAAAAATAGCGCTTGCCGACATGGGTTCTGCAAAGGAATCCAACGGCCATGACGAAAGATGTCTCCCAAGGCGGCTGCCTCAACAGACCGAGGCTGGACGTTCATCTGCAGGCGCTCGGAACCAATTGCCTGCAACATCGTTGATCGTCACACCGATCATCGCGAAGGGACGTATTTTATGGCTTCCACCATTTCAAAGCTGCGCGGAAACGCAGAAGACAGTCTGCACGACCAGGTCGCCCAGCTCACCAAGGAACTTGCTTCGCTGAAGAAGTCCGTTTCGAAGCGCGGCGCGAAGGCCTATGAAGGCACCCGCGACACGGCTTCGGAAGTGTACGGAGAATTGTGGGACCGTTTCTCGGAAACGATGCCGGCTGTACGCAAGCAGGCCCGCGCCGCAGAAAAGGCGGCCCGGGAAAATCCCGCCACGGCGGCTTTCGTCGGCTTGGCGGTTGTCGGCCTGCTGGTCACCCTGCTGGCGCGCCGATAAGCCCGTCGGCCCAAAGCCAATTCAATTGCCGATCGAGAGCCTGCCCGCCACAAGGCGTGGCAGGCTTTCGTACATTCAGCCGTCATTGGCGGCGTTCAGTTCGCTTGGCGGCAGCCCTTCATCGTTCGCTTCGACCTCGATCGACAGCGCGCGGATGACCCTGCGTGATTTCAGCAGCGGAGCGTTTCGTTCCTGCAGGCCGGGCATGCGTGGATTTTTCTTGTGTTGGGCAAACGCCGCCTCGCTTTCATAAAGCTCGCTGACCATCAGGCGGTTGGGGATCGGCTTACCCTCGCCGTCAACCGGCTTGATCACCTCGAAACGCAGGCAGCCCGGCTCCTCATGAAGTGTCCGTCGCGCATGATCGCGCATGTTGGCGACAAGCTGTGGCTCGCAGCCTTCGTTGGCTTCGTATTCAACGATGACCGTCATTTTGGGCAACTCATTCTCCTTCGTCGATCAATTTCGCGGCAAGCGATGCCAGCATGGGCACGAGATGGGCGTGTCTTATGCCGCGTTCGGGGTTTGAGGCGTTGCCATCGAGAGCGCGCTTGTAGACGCCCTGACAGATCGCCGCCAGTCTGAAGAATGAGAATGCAAGATAGACGTTCCAGCCGGGAATGCCGTCGATCGCCCGCCTGGCGCAATACGCCTGGACGTAATCAGCCTCCCGTGGAATGCCGATCCGGGCGCGATCCAGTCCGCCCAGTCCACCGAGGCCGAGATCGCCGAGGTCATGCGGCAGACGCCACTGCATGCATTGATAGGCGAGATCGGCATAGGGGTGACCAACTGTCGAGAGCTCCCAGTCGAGTACCGCGACGATGTCGGGCCGCTCCGCCGCGAAAACCAGATTGTCCAGCCGGAAATCGCCATGGACCAGCGCAGTCTGACCGTCATCGGGGGGAAGATGCCTTTCCAGCCAGCCGATCAGACGATCCATGTCAGGGATGGCGACGGTTTCGCAGGCCCGGTACTGGCTGGACCAGCGCGCCAGCTGGCGTTCGAAATAGCTGCCGGGCGGACCGAAATCCGCGAGCTCGGTTGCATCGAGGTCGACCGTATGCAAATCCGCGAGCGTGCGGTTCATCGCGTCGTAGATGGCGGCGCGAGCCTGATTGTCGGCCATCTCGGGCAGGGCAGGGTTCCAGAAGATGCGACCCTCGATGAATTGCATCACGTAGAACATCCGGCCGAGCGGCGAAGCCTCGCCTGACAGATGCAGTATGGCAGGCACCGGTACCGGCGTGCCGCTGAGCGCCTTCATCACGCGGTATTCGCGGTCGACCTGGTGCGCGGATTTGAGCAATTGTCCGGTCGGCTTGGCGCGCAGGACATAGCGTCCGCTGCGTGCCCTGATCAGATAGGTCGGGTTGGATTGGCCGGTCGAGAATTTTTCGATCCTCTCAAACCCCGAAAATCCCCGCACCTCGGCTTCCAGGTAGGGCGCGAGCACGCCCGCATCGAGCGTGTTCGGATCACCCATCACTGCTCTTTCGGCTGCACGAAGGTCAGCGTCAGCCAGCGCGCGGTGAGCGCCGGTTTCAACGCGTTCTCTATTTCGACGGTGACATCGTTGGTCACCTGGATCCAGCCCGACGGACGAACCTTTACGTCGGCGAGAAAAAATCGCGCGCGGATCCTGGCGCCGGTCTTGATGGGCGACACGAAGCGGACGCGGTCGAAACCATGGTTGATGCCGATGTCGGCGCCGTCGAGCCGCGGCACAGTCTCGAAGGCAAAGGCCGAGAGCAGCGACAGCGACAGGAAGCCATGTGCTATGGTGCCGCCGAACGGCGTCTCCGTCGCGGCGCGTTCCGGGTCGCAGTGAATGAACTGGTGGTCGTCGGTCGCGTCGGCGAACTGGTCGATCATGGTCTGCGTCACCATGCGCCAGGGCGACACGCCGGTTTCCTGGCCGATGCCGGCCCTCAATTGCTCCAGCGATATCGATTTCAAGCAACGGTTCTCCGGTTCATTGCAGGGTCAGTCCTTGAAAAGCGTCAATCCGTGCTGCACCGACTGGCCGCCGTCGATCGGCAGGATGGCGCCGGTGACATAGCTGCCGGCGCGGCTGCACAGATAGAGCGTTGCGCCGGCAATGTCATCCGGCGCGCCGATGCGGCCGATGGGAACGTGGCTGCCAACCTTTCGAGCGCCTTCCTCCGTAGCGGTCGCAAACGCCGTCATCCGGCTCTGGAATGGCCCGGGCGCGAAAGCGTTGACGGTAATGCGCTGGCCGGCCAACTCGATGGCCAGCGTTCGCGTCAGATGATGAACCGCGGCTTTCGATGCGGTGTAGGAATAGGCATCGTCAGCCAGTGGCTGTGTGCCCATCACCGATCCCAGATTGATGATGCGCGCGGGATCGGCGTCGCTGGCGGCGGCGGCAAGCATGGGCACCAGTTCACGGGTCAGGTGAAACAGGCCTGTCACGTTGACGGCAAGCACCTTGCTCCACCCCTGATAAGGGAATTCGGCAAAGGGAGCGCCCCAGGAGGTGCCCGCATTGTTTATCAGGATGTGGAGCTTTTCAGTTCGCGCCTTGACCTCCGCGGCAAGCGCCATCACCCCCTGCTCTGTGGAGACGTCGCCGGCAAAGCCCGCTGCCTTGCCCCCGGCGTCCAGCGCGTTGATTTCCGCCGCCACCCTTTGGCAGTCCGCGCCCTTGCGCGACGCGATCAATACCGTCGCGCCGCCCCGTACGAGCGCGATGGCCGCCATGCGCCCGATGCCGGTGGCGCCGCCCGTGACAAGGGCGGTCTTGCCGGAAACCGAAAACAATTCCTGCAGATAAGTCATCTATCCTGCCTTCGATGGACCACGGGTCGCGTTGACAATGTCCTTGGAAGTACGGTCATCCTTGGCGCGGGTAAAGTCCCGGAGGAGAAAACACCATGTCTGAAATGGCGCTTGGGATGACGGAGCGGCTGAAACCGATCCATGAGCGCGTGCAGCGCATGGTGCGCGACGAGATCATGCCGCTCGACCACGAGTTCCTGGCAGAGGTCGGCAAGGCCGGCGACCGCTTCGCCTATACGGCGCGCCAGACCGAAATTCTCGAGGGACTGAAGGCCCGGGCGCGGGAGCGCGGCATGTGGAATTTCTGGCTGACAGGTTCCGAACGCGGCTACGGCCTCTCGACTGTCGAATACGCCTATCTCGCCGAGGAAATGGGCAAGGCGCATCTCGGCGCCGAGACCTTCAACTGCTCGGCGCCCGACACGGGCAACATGGAGGTTCTGGAGCGCCATGGATCGCCAGAGCACAAGCAACAGTGGCTTGAGCCCCTGCTGGAGGGGAAGATCCGCTCGGCCTATCTGATGACCGAACCGGATGTCGCTTCCTCCGACGCAACCAATATCGCGATGCGGTGCGAGGCGGATGGCGGCGACTATGTGCTAAACGGCGAGAAATGGTGGGCATCGGGTGCGGGCGATCCGCGCTGCGCCATCTACATCGTCATGGTCAGG
>JBKJRE010000269.1:0-8864 GCA_046594775.1 Rhizobiaceae bacterium
CAGGATAGAGCACCGGCCTTCTAAGCCGATGGTCGCAGGTTCGAATCCTGCCGGGATCGCCAGCATAGTCGATGTGAGAGGAAAATCCTTTGTGCAGTGCGAAAAGCCGAAGCGTGAATGAAACGAACACTCCAAGCATCTTTTCCGGGATACAGACGTTGATGGCAACGATTACACGCGGCAATGGCAAGAGGCAACGATGAGCGAAAAAGCGATCGAGTTCTTGCAGGAGTGGATCACAGAGAAGGTTCATGTCCGGCCCGCACCTGCCAGGATTGAGCAGGAAGCAGAGATCCTGGCAAAGCAGTGCTATGCACAAGCCGCCGAAGCGGGTGTAGCGATTGAAGAGATCGAGGAAGAGGTTGGCGATCTGGAAGAGCTCATGACGACCAAGCTCGAGGACGCTGCCGAGGCCGAGGAAAACGGCAACAGCGGCTGAGGCGGGTTTGTCGGACCGCGTGATATCAGGCTTGGCGCGCAGCCTCCAGCGCCTTGGATAAGTCGGACTTCAGGTCTTCGACATCCTCCAGCCCGATTTGCAGCCGGATCAGCGGCCCGTCATAGTTCCCTCGGGCGATGGTCCGGTCGCCAAGAGCCACGGCCACGGCAAGGCTCTCATAACCACCCCAGGAATAGCCGAGCCCGAATATTCCAAGGCCGTCGAGAAATGCGTGGGCGGTCTTTTGTCCGCCGCCTGCAAGCACCACCGAGAATATGCCGCTGGCCCCCGAAAAATCGCGCTTCCACAAGGCGTGGCCGGCGTGACTTTCGAGCGCGGGGTGCAGAACGCTGGCAACCCCGGCTTGTGTTTCCAGCCAGCGCGCGATCTCCAGCGCACTCTTCTGATGGCGCTCAAGCCTGACGCCCATCGTCCTCAGGCCTCTCAGGACCTGGTATACGTCATCCGGCCCCGCGCAGCAGCCTATGTTTGTGTAGGCTTCGTTCAGCTTTGGCCAGCAGGCCTCGTTGGCGGAGACCATTCCGAGCAGCACGTCCGAATGCCCGGCCGGATATTTGGTAGCGGCATGGATAGCTATGTCGACGCCAAAGTCGAGTGGCCGAAAGTAGATCGGCGTCGCCCAAGTATTGTCCATCATGACCACTGCGCCAGCCTTGCGGGCAATGCCTGATATCGCCGGAATGTCCTGCACCTCGAACGTGTTGGACCCTGGCGATTCCGTGAAAACCACCTTGGTGTTCATTCTCATGAGCGCGCCGATTCCATCGGCGATGAGAGGGTCGTAATATTCGACCTGGACTCCCAGCCGTCCGAGCATCGTATCGGCGAAACGGCGTGTCGGGTGGTAGACTGAGTCGACGATCAAGACATGATCGCCTGCCGACAGGAAAGCCAGAAGCGGAATGGTCACTGCCGCGAGACCTGACGGGACCAGAATTGTCCCGAACGATCCTTCAAGTTCGTTGACAGCTTGCGCCAGAGCATCGTGTGTCGGCGTTCCGTGCGTTCCATAGGTGTATTTTTGGCCGCGCGACGCCATGGTTGCGGCGTCGGGAAACAGCACGGTCGACGCGTGCACGACCGGCGGGTTGACGAAGCCATGGTAATCCCTGGGGTCGTTTCCGCCATGGGTAAGCTGAGTGTTTATGCCGATATTATCAGGGAAGCGCCGGGTCATGATCTCTGCCTAATGGAAAGATTGAGGCATAATGCCGGCCAAAGCCGTAAGCAACTGGAGTGAGGGCATTTCAAGTCCGTGCTACTCAGCGCCTGCCGACGATTGCACGAAGCAGACAAGTGGCCGGCTTGTTGACAGCAAGCAAAATGCCATCCGATCGCCTTTGGCTTCGCCTCTTGTTGACTGCGCGGATGCGGGTTCCAAGCATCTCGTCGCGTAACGCACGCTTTTGGACCCAAACTACCTGCAATCCGGTCATTCCGCTTGACCGCACAAGAATAATCGCCTTCGATGTAATTCGTGAACAAGGCGGCGGCATCGGTGTCGGCTAACGATACGAAGCTTCAGAGATTGCTGGAGCGCGATGCGCCAGCCTCAAGAAATGCCGGTCTTGAACCAGCTGAATGGGAAAGGGTTTTTCACTCATGAAGATCAATATGGCAATTTTGCTTGCAACTGCGGCGGCATTCGGGCTGGCGGCGTCGGCCGCCTCCGCGTCGACGCTGGATGACGTGAAGGCAAAGGGATTTCTGCAGTGCGGTGTAAGTTCCGGCTTGGCCGGCTTCTCTGCCCCGAACGACAAGGGCGACTGGCTCGGTCTCGATGCCGATTTTTGCCGTGCCGTAGCCGCCGCTGTTTTCGGCGATGGAACGAAGGTCAAATTCACGCCACTGAGTGCGAAGGAGCGCTTCACGGCGTTGCAGTCGGGCGAAATCGACGTGCTGTCGCGCAACACGACCTGGACGATCAACCGCGACACGGCGCTCGGGCTCAACTTCACCGGCGTCACCTACTACGATGGCCAAGGCTTCATGATCAACGCCAAGAAGCTTCCCGGCGTGAATTCGGCGCTTCAACTGTCAGGCGCTTCGGTCTGCGTGCAGACAGGCACGACGACCGAACTCAACCTCGCCGACTACTTCAAGGCCAACAACCTTGAATACAACCCTGTCGTGTTCGAGAAACTCGAAGAGGTCAACGCCGCATACGATTCCGGTCGCTGCGACGTCTACACAACCGACCAGTCGGGCCTTTACGGCATCCGTCTGACGCTGACCGCGCCGGACGATCATGTGGTGCTTCCCGAGATCATCTCCAAAGAACCACTTGGTCCGGTCGTCCGCCAGGGCGACGACCAGTGGTACCACATCGTGAAATGGACCTACTTTGCTCTGTTGACGGCTGAGGAACTGGGCATCACCCAGGCCAATGTCGAGGAGATGAAGGCATCGTCCAACCCGGAAATAAAACGCGTTCTTGGCGCCGAAGCCGATACCAAGATCGGCACCGATCTGGGCGTGTCGAACGACTGGGTGGTGAACATCGTCAAGGCCGTCGGAAACTATGGCGAAGTCTTCGAGCGGAATGTTGGCGCAGGCAGCCCTCTGAAGATTGCCCGCGGCATCAATGCGCTCTGGACCAAAGGTGGTCTGCAGTACGCTCCTCCCATCCGCTAATTGCGGAGCAGACCCGGAAGGTGGGTTTGCCCACCTTCCGGATTCTCTTGTCGGAGAGCTTGGATGGCACTGCAGGATATTGCTGGTACAACCGACGCAGGTCGCGGATCTTTTATCAACGACCCAAAAATTCGCGGAATGTTCTTCCAGGCTGTCGTCGTCATTCTTCTCTTCGCCCTGATTTACTGGATCGTCGGAAACACGATCGAAAACCTCAGACGGTCCAACATTTCATCCGGCTTCGGGTTTCTTCGCGGCCGCGCCGGTTTCGACGTCAGCAGCAGCCTGATTCAGTTCGACTCGGACTCGACCTATGCACGCGGCTTGGTCGTCGGCTTCCTGAATACGCTTCTGGTTGCCGTCTGCGGCATCATAACCGCCTCGATCATCGGTTTTACGGTCGGCGTGGGACGGCTTTCGCACAACTGGCTGATCCGCAAGATCTGCACGGTCTATGTCGAGATTTTCCGCAACATTCCGCCGCTTCTTGTCATCTTCTTCTGGTATTTCGGCGTTCTTTCGGTACTCCCGCAGCCGCGAGAGAGCATCCAGATCGGCGTGCCGCTTGGTGGCGAAAATTTCCTCAGCTTCGGGACATATCTCAACAATCGCGGAATTTTCATGCCGAAACCCATATGGGGCGAGGGCTCCTGGCTGATTCTGGCCGCGCTTGTATTGGGCATCGGCCTGACTATTTTCGTCGCTCGTCGCGCGCGGATAAGACAGGCCGCCACCGGTGAGCAGTTCCCCGTCTTCTGGACCGGCGTTGGGCTGATTGTCGGACTCCCGTTGCTGGCGTTCTTCCTGGCCGGGCTTCCCGTGACGATGGAGTTGCCGGTCGCGTCCACCTTCAATCTGGTCGGCGGCCTGCAGGTTAAGCCAGAATTTCTTTCGCTCTATCTGGCGCTATCCTTCTATACGGCCGCATTCATCGCGGAGATCGTGCGCGCGGGCATTCTTGGCGTCAGCAAGGGGCAGACTGAAGCTTCCGCGGCTCTTGGGTTGCGCTCCGGCCAGGCCCTGCGGCTGGTCGTCATCCCGCAGGCGATGCGTATCGTCATTCCGCCGCTAACCAGTCAGTATCTCAACCTGACCAAGAACTCGTCCCTGGCGATCGCAATCGGCTTTCCTGATCTTGTGGCCATCGGAGGGACGATTCTCAACCAGACCGGACAGGCGATCGAGATCGTCGCCATCTGGATGGTCGTGTATCTCGGTCTGAGCCTCACCACGTCGGCTTTCATGAACTGGTTCAACGCCAAGATGGCCCTGGTGGAGAGATAAGATGCAAGAGCACGATCTTTCCTATGTCCGAACGGAAATGGTGTTGGCCCAGGCGGCGCCCGCCGGAGAGAAGGGAACTGGAGCATGGGTACGAAAGAACCTGTTCGCGACGCCGGCCGACTCCGTCCTCACGATCATAGGCCTTCTGCTCGTCGCATTCATTCTGCCGCCTTTCCTGGACTGGGCCTTCATCAGCGCGCAATGGACTGGATCTGACCGGTCGGTCTGCGCCACCGTCGCCCAGGGCGGCGCCCAGCCGGACGGCTGGTCGGGCGCCTGCTGGGCCTTCGTCAACGCCAAATTCATGCAGTTCATGCTTGGTCGCTACCCAGACGCGGAGCGTTGGCGTCCGATTTTGACCGCGGCGCTGTTCGTCGTGCTTCTGGTGCCGCTTCTCATGCCGTCTGCGCCTCGAAAGGCTTTGAACGCTTTGCTGTTCTTCGCCGTCTTTCCGATCGTGGCCTTCATCTTGCTTACCGGCGGCTGGTTTGGCCTGCGTCCTGTCGAGACGCCGCTTTGGGGCGGCCTGATGGTCACGCTCGTCCTGTCGTTTGTCGGCATTGCCGTGTCGCTGCCGCTGGGCATCATCCTGGCGCTTGGGCGCCGTTCGAATATGCCGATCGTGAAGATGCTGAGCGTCGTGTTCATCGAAGCGGTTCGCGGCGTTCCGCTGGTCACAGTGCTGTTCATGGCCAGCGTCATGCTGCCGCTGTTCCTGCCGGCCGGCGTCAGCTTCGACAAACTTATGCGCGCGCTCGTCGGCGTGGCGCTGTTTGCCTCGGCCTATATGGCCGAGGTGATCCGCGGGGGTCTTCAGGCCATTCCCAAGGGCCAGTACGAAGGCGCCGATTCGCTTGGCCTGAGCTACTGGCACAAGATGATGCTGATCGTCCTGCCACAGGCCCTGAAGCTGGTGATACCGGGTATCGTCAATACCTTCATAGGCCTCTTCAAGGACACCAGCCTGGTTTACATCATCGGCATGTTCGACCTGCTGGGAATCGTACGCCAGAACTTCTCGGACGCGACCTGGGCCTCCGCACAGACACCGATTACAGGCCTGATCTTCGCGGCTTTCGTTTTCTGGATCTTCTGCTTCGGCATGTCGCGTTATTCGATCTTCATGGAGCGCCGCCTCGATACCGGCCACAAACGATAGTTAAGTAAATCAAGGGGAACAGGCCCATGGCCAAAGAAAACACTGTTAGTGTCGACGACATCGCCGTCGACCCGAAGAAGATGCATATCTCCGAGACCGACGTTGCGATCGAAATTGTCGGCATGCACAAATGGTACGGCGATTTTCATGTGCTCAAGGACATCAATTTGAAAGTCATGCAGGGCGAGCGCATCGTCATCTGTGGACCGTCGGGTTCGGGCAAGTCCACCATGATACGCTGCATCAACAGGCTCGAAGAGCATCAGAAAGGCAAGATCGTCGTCGACGGAAAAGAGCTGACCAACGATCTGAAGAAGATCGATGAGGTGCGGCGCGAAGTCGGCATGGTGTTCCAGCACTTCAACCTGTTCCCGCACCTGACCATTCTGGAGAACTGCACGCTTGCCCCGATCTGGGTGCGCAAGACACCCCGGAAAGAAGCCGAGGAAACCGCGATGCACTTCCTGCGGCGCGTCAAGATTCCCGAGCAGGCCAACAAATATCCCGGCCAGCTTTCCGGCGGTCAGCAGCAGCGCGTGGCGATCGCCCGTTCTCTTTGCATGAATCCGCGCATTATGCTGTTTGACGAGCCCACCTCGGCTCTCGATCCCGAAATGATCGCCGAGGTCCTTGAAACCATGGTCGGCCTTGCGGAAGAGGGAATGACCATGATCTGCGTGACGCATGAGATGGGATTCGCTCGCAAGGTGGCGAACCGCGTCATTTTCATGGATCAGGGGCAGATCGTGGAGCAGAACACACCGGCGCAGTTCTTCGATCATCCGCAGCATGAACGGACAAAGCTCTTCCTTTCGCAGATACTGCACTAGCAGCATTCGAGTAGACGCCTTGAAGGGCCCGACCGAAACTCGGTCGGGCCTTTTTAAGTTCGGTTAGCATACGCCCGGGAAGGATGCAGACATGGAACAAGAACGCGGGCAATGAGCAGACGGCTTGCTTTTTGCCTCATGGCTTTTGTGGCGATCCCCACACTCTTGGTTCTGGGAGCGATCGTGCCGCGGCCGATTTTTCCAATGGAAAGGCCGGAGAGCCAGCAAGGCCGGCAGATATTGCTGCTGAGCAATCCGATTCACACCGACATTGCTATTCCTCTCGACTCGAAGGTCCTCGCGAGGTTTGAACCGCTGTTGCGGGCCGGAATTCGCGGCGATCTGGCGGGGGCGCGCTATCTAGTATTCGGCTGGGGCGGCAAAGCATTCTATATCGCGACGCCGACCTGGTCCGATCTGAGGCCGGGTCCCTTGTTTTCAGCCCTGACGCTCGACAGTTCCGTCATGCATGTCGATGTCATGGGTACGTTGCAACTGCCGCAGCCTTTCGCCAGACCGATAGTCTTGAGCGAAGGCGACTTTGAGGCGCTCCAGAGTTTCATCGTGATGAGCTTTCGAAACGGACCGGACGGTCCATTGCGTGTTCCGAATGCAGCCTACGGCAACTTTGACGCATTCTTTGAGGCTGAGGGATATTTTAATGCGCTTGCCGGCTGCAATACATGGACCGCCCGCGCACTGCGTGCAGCTGGACTGCGCACGGGCTGGTGGAACCCGCTGCCGCAGTCGCTCCTTGTCTCGCTTGATCTCTACAATTAATCCCGGTCAACCCTTCAGGACCGGTGGCTCCCAGCCGTAGAGCCAGTCGAAACCGGCAGCCAGCCGCGCGGGAGAATGCATTCGCAGGTAGAGATTTCGGATCTTGGCCGAAGCACCTGAAGCATGCCATGCACGGCCGTTGGTAGCGCCGCGGCGCGAGACACGCGCAACGCGTGAACGCCTCTCCTTTTCCCAGGCAGTCAGCGCGGCGGCAAGTGTGCCCTTCCTTCCTACCACCCGGGCGGCCAGCGTTTCGCCGTCTTCAATGGCCATAGCGGCGCCCTGCGCCGCGTAGGGCGTCATTGCATGCGCTGCGTCCCCGACCAGGGCAATGCCACCGGCGTCGATCCACTGTTCTTTCGCGTCGACCGTGTGAATTGGCCAGACGCGCCAGTCATCGCCATCGTCGGCGAGACGGCGGAGCGATGGGGCTGTGCCTTGCATGGCCCTTTTCAGAAAGGCGATATCCATGTTGCCGGACCAGGTTTCGGCCATCGCGGCGCCACCGACAATGGCGACGAGGTTGAGTGCATTGCCTCCGCTCACCGGGTATGCGACGAGATGAAAACGTGGATGGACGAACGCCGTGACCGCGCCGGTAACACCGATATCGATCAGCGCCTTTCCGGCTGGGCTGTTAGCGCTGACCGTCCGACGCCAGGCCAATTCACCGGCGAAGCGGCTCCTGGCCGACGAGCGTTTGAATCCACGCAATGAGGACCAGACGCCGTCTGCTCCGACGAGCATCATCCCACCAGCCCTGATGGTTCCGCCTGACGTTTCGACTGAAGCGGTGACGCCGTGCGCATGCAGGCTCGCTTCCCGTACGCGAGCGCCATTGATCAGTTCGATCGCAGGTTCGCGCGCCACATGGGCAAGAAGTGCGCTTTGCAGGTCGGAGCGCCGAAGCGTGATATAGGGCGCTCCCCAGCGTTTGTCGGCCGACGCGCCAAGCGGCACACGGCCGAGTTCGGCGAGGCTGGCTGCGTCGCGGATGATTACCGCCGTCGGCCGCACCGCCGTCAGGCGCAATGCCGAGAGCACGCCGAGGCGGTCGAGGATGCGGGTTGCGTTGGGAGATAACTGGATACCCGCGCCGCTTTCCTCCAGCTTCGGCGCCTGTTCGAAGATGCGTACCGGGTAACCCCGGACGGCGAAGGAAAGCGCGCTGGTCAGGCCGGCAATGCCGGCGCCAGCCACGATGACCTGCCGGGAGCGAGCCTCACTCATCGAACAGCCCGTATTCTGCTGCGTGGATCAGGCCGCGCGGTCGAGGTAAAGGCAATTCTCCGGCCTCGTCTCCGACGATCCGAGAGCCGCCTCATAACGGTAGAGCGTCGAGCAATAAGGGCAGACCTTTTCCGCGTCGGCACCCATGTCGAGAAACACATGCGGATGGTCGAAAGGAGGATTTGCGCCGACGCACATAAACTCCTTCACGCCTATCTCTATTAGCGCGTGGCCCGCGTCGTTCTGGAAATGAGGTGTTGAACCGCCCGCCATGCTACGCTCCGCTCTTGTAGTATGATCGCTTCACGCTAGCGTTTGAAACATTAGAAGCCGCTTTGCAAGCTGCATGAAATCAATCTGTCGTAAAAGCCAGAGATGGCTCGGGGAATCTGCACAGCGGGGATAAGTGGAATATCTGCCTGAGATCGGCATGATGCCGTGAACAGGAGAGACCATGACAAGACGACCGCGCCGGAACCACAGCCCG
>JBKJRE010000194.1:0-4157 GCA_046594775.1 Rhizobiaceae bacterium
GCGGCGCTGCGATACTGCCCGTCGCAGTCATCGAGCGGCAGCCCTTTGAGGATTATCTTGTGATCATTGCGCCACCGATCGTGCTTGACCCTGCTGCCCCGCGCGAGGAGTGCCTTGCCCAGGCCGCTGAAGACTATGCGCACTATCTTAAGCCGCTGGTTGCAGCCTACCCGGACCAGTGGCGTGGCTGGGAAGGCGTTCGGACGAAACCTGCGGTTCTCTTCTAGACGCGGAGGCCGGCTGACGCGGATCTTCCAGACGCGAATATACGGCTGGAGCGCCTCGGCGGCTATCCGCCATTCACAAGCATGAGCACGAGGCGCTGGATGTTGCCGCCCTCGCCGAGTTCAACACGATCAAATTCCCGGCTCTTCTGCCTTTGCTCGAGGGACAGTTCAGAGAGCCGTTTGGTGAGCACGGCCCTGATTTTCCGGCAGTCAGGGTCGCCCGCAACCGTCAGGCCCACGGAATAGGCCTCGATGCGTTTGACCAGATCCTCGATAAGCCGGCCGTGAACGCGCTCATGCTCGCGCACCCCTTTGATGAAGACATCCCAGTTCCTGGCTGTCGCACCCGACAGTTGATCGGTCGACTCGGGCAAGGTGTAGGTGATGACAAGCTTGGGCCGCGCCGAAACCAGCCTGCAATCGTTGCCTTCAGGCACATATTTGCGAGACCAGGTCAGTTTGAAATTTGTGTGTGCGATCGCTCTTCCACCCCCGACTTTGGGGCCGCGCTTGCCTATCGACTCATAGAGCGCCGGACCGGTGATTCCGCCAACGGCATATTGCTCGACCTTTTCCATGGCTTGCCACGCTTCCTGCGCCTGGACGGTCTCGCAGAAAAGCGGGGTTGCCAGAACGAACAGCAATGCGCGCATCGGACTCAGCATGATGATGGTCTCACTCCCAAATCCCTTGAATGCTTCAGCCAGCGGCATCACGAGACCGCTTATCGCCACTTGGTTGGCCGTGCCGTGTTGGGGTCAGTAGGTAGTGCAACTCAATCAATCGTTCCACCCAGGAGTTTCAAAACACTTCAACCTTGCTGCCTTCCCGGCGAATCGAACGAGGCGCCATCCAGCGGGATTCCCCCGACATCTATCCAGCCAATGATCGGATTACTGGTACCGCCGGCCAGGCGGCGAGGAATTGCAATGTCCAAAAGGGTCCGGCTTGTTTTATGCTGCACTGCGATATAGCCAAGCGGTCATGCAGGTGAAAACCGTATTCTGCCATCTCAAGCAGGACTGACACTGGAAAGGCATACGCAATGGCTCGTTTCGACGGAAGAGTCGCGATCATTACGGGGGCTGCGAGCGGCATCGGGAAGGAAATTGCTCTCCGCTTCGCCGCCGAGGGCGGCATTCCGGTCATCGCCGACCTGAACCTTGAGGCGGCGAACGCAACCGCCGCCGGGATCAAGGCCAAGGGAGCAGACGCCCTTGCGGTAGCCATGAACGTGACCGACGAGGAGGCGGTGAACAAGGGCGTCGCGGACGTCGTCGAAAAATACGGGAAGATCGACGTGCTGGTCAGCAATGCGGGCGTCCAGGTCGTCAAGCCGCTGGTAGACTTTCCGTTCGCCGAGTGGAAGAAACTTCTGTCGATCCACCTCGATGGCGCTTTCCTGACCACCAAGGCCTGCCTGAAATACATGTATGCCGCGAATTACGGGCGGGTCATTTACATGGGCTCCGTACACTCGAAAGAAGCTTCAAAGCTGAAGGCGCCCTATGTGACGGCCAAGCACGGCCTGATTGGTCTGGCCAAGGTGCTCGCCAAGGAGGGTGCCGAGCACAATGTGACGGCGAATGTCGTGTGCCCGGGCTTTGTTCGCACCCCGCTGGTCGACAGGCAAATTCCGGAACAGGCAGCCGAACTTGGCATATCCGAGGAGGCGGTGATCAAGACGGTGATGCTCAAGGACACCGTCGACGGGGAATTCACCACGACCGACGACGTCGCCGATGCGGTTCTCTATTTCGCCGCTGCAAAGTCAAATGTGCTGACCGGCCAGTCGATCGTGGTCAGCCATGGTTGGTTCATGCAATAGCCAGACTCGGTCAATCGCTGCTGGGGGTTGGATCGCCCGACAACAGCCATATGCGACCCCTCTGGTAAGGAAGGCTCGTGTGACCACGTATCTGTGGCCGATCCTTTTGGCCCATTTTGTCTGGTTGTTTTCCACGGGCGCGATCATCTATAATCGCGGCAAATCCGTTTCGGCAGGCAGGTTTCACCTTCCTTGCCACAATGATGGCTCTTTGCCATCCTCGATCACTGGTTTCTGGTGCTTCCCGTGCCGGCCGAAGCCATGTGGAGCTGGAGCATGAAGTCGCGCACCGACCCTCGTGAGACTGAAAATGACATACGACGCAGGTCCATGCACCGTGGTGACCATTCCGTGCTTCGGTCGGCTGTGCCGGCTGCAACTCTGCGGTCCGTGCATTGATGAAACCAGCGTTCAGGTGCATAAGCCGGTACTGCCGGGAACGACCGTAGCAGGAGAATAGCCAATGGACTTCGAAGCCCATTTCGCCGCGAAGCTCGCCGGCCTTCATCAGGAAGGTCGCTATCGGGTTTTCGCCGAACTGGAGCGCCAGGCGGGCTCCTTCCCCAGGGCGACCCGCTATGCCGATGGCGCCACAAGCGATGTCACGGTGTGGTGCTCGAACGACTATTTGGGCATGGGTCAGAATGCCAAAGTGATCGCGGCAATGCACGAGGCGCTCGACCGCTGCGGCGCCGGCGCCGGCGGCACTCGCAACATCTCCGGCACCAACCATTATCACGTCCTGCTGGAGCGGGAGCTTGCCGATCTGCATGGCAAGGAAGCGGCTCTGCTGTTTACCTCGGGCTATGTCTCGAACTGGGCGACCTTGTCGACGCTCGGCAGCAACATTCCCGGACTGGTAATCTTTTCCGACGAAGGCAATCACGCCTCGATGATCGAAGGAATCCGGCACTCGCGGGCTGAAAAGCGGCTTTGGAAGCACAACGACCCGCAGGATCTGGACCGGCTTCTGTCCGAGTATCGAGCCGACGTGCCGAAGCTGGTGGCCTTCGAGTCCGTCTATTCCATGGACGGCGACATTGCGCCGCTCAGGGCCATACTCGACGTATGCGAAAAGCATGGCGCCATGACGTATCTCGATGAAGTCCACGCCGTAGGCATGTACGGGCGGCGAGGCGGCGGAATTGCCGAGCGGGAAGGCTTGATGCACAGGCTGACGGTCATAGAAGGGACGCTGGGCAAAGCATTTGGCGTGGCCGGCGGTTATATCGCCGGCTCGGCCGCCATGTGCGATTTCGTCCGCAGTTTTGCATCCGGCTTCATCTTCACGACAGCGCTGCCGCCAGCGGTGGCCGCTGGCGCGCTAGCCTCGATAAGACATTTGAAGGACAGCGGCGTTGAACGAGCTCGCCATCAGGATCGGGTACATAAAGTCCGCACAAGGCTCGTTCACCTCGGCATTCCAACAATACCCAACCCAAGCCACATCGTGCCGGTGATGGTCGGCGACCCGGTCAAGTGCAAATGGATAAGTGACCTGCTTCTCGACAGCTACGGAATCTATGTCCAGCCGATCAACTATCCGACAGTCACTCGCAAGACCGAAAGGCTGCGTATAACGCCGTCACCGCTGCATTCGGATGCCGATATCGACCGCCTCATCAGCGCACTTTCCGAGCTCTGGTCGCAATGTGCGATGGCTCGCCAGGTAGCATAAGACGAGGTGAGTCACATCGACCAAGGCGTCGCCGCTGCGGCGGACGGAGGATCAACGGGTGACGCCAGCAGCGATCGCTGACGAAGCGAGCCCCCTGCCACAGCTCGCAGGGGCAGCAAGCATATTCCCGGCGCTCTTTCTGAACTCGTGCCATGCTTTCGTATGGGCTTTGCAGCCGAGAAAGCCGGACTCTCACAAGCCCGCGGCAGGGGATAGCAGCCGCGTTGCCTTTGGCTCTTCAGCCGTGTATTTCTCTGACCTGTTCGGGAGATTGCAATTTCCATGACGCGCGCCAACGGGGCGATTAAACACCACGAAGGTCTGACGAAAGCTGTCTTTTCGAGGACACTTCGCGGCCGGGCCGCGCATATGGTCTGGCGCTATCTGAAAAACGCCGAGCGGACATGCCAGGCCTGGAGCAACA
>JBKJRE010000019.1:0-5867 GCA_046594775.1 Rhizobiaceae bacterium
ATGCGCTGGTGTCGGACGAGATCATCGCATCATGCACCAGCGCATCCGCCTGGGCGAGCGCCGACAGCGCGTCGAGCGTCAGGCAGCCGGGATCGCCCGGACCGGCCCCGACCAGCCAGACATGGCCGGGCCGCAGAATCTTGTGCCTATGGTTCAGGCGGCCAATGGCTTGTTCGAGGCTCACCTGCGACGCTTTCGTTCATGACTTGGATTTCCGCCCGTCCTATAGATCATCGCATGAGCGATGAAGACCGTCCGCTGAAGCGGGGCTGGACCACCGGCGCCTGCGCCACCGCAGCGGCCAAGGCCGCCTGCGCGGCGCTGACGGCAGGTGCGTTTCCCGATCCCGTTGAAATCACGCTGCCCGGCGGCCAGCGCGTCGGCTTTTCGCTGGCGCAGTCTGAATTGCGCGCCGGCGAGGCCATGGCGGCCATCGTCAAGGACGCCGGCGACGATCCGGACGTCACGCATGGCGCGCTGGTCATCGCCACCGTGCGGCCCGGCAAGTCGGGCTCCGGCATCACCTTCAAGCGCGGTCCCGGCGTCGGCGAGGTGACGCGGCCCGGCCTGCCCATCCCCGTCGGCGAGCCGGCCATTAACCCGGTGCCGCGCCAGATGATTACGGCGGCAATCGCCGAGATCGCCGGGCCAGCCGCCGATTTCGAGGTCGAGATTTCCGTCCCCGACGGCGAGAAGATGGCGGTCAGGACGCTCAACCCCCGGCTCGGCATCTTGGGCGGCATTTCCATCCTCGGCACCACCGGCATCGTCATTCCCTATTCCTGCTCGTCCTGGATTCACTCCATCCATCGCGGCATCGACGTGGCGCGCGCCATGGGTTTTGCGCATATCTCCGGCGCCACCGGCAACGCATCGGAAGTCGCGGCGCAGAAGCTTCACGGCCTGCACGAGGTCCAGCTCATCGACATGGGCGATTTCGCCGGCGGCATGCTGAAATACATCCGCGACCATCCCGTGCCGCGCGTCACGGTCACGGGCGGCGTCGCCAAGATGACCAAGCTGGCGCAGGGCATGCTCGACCTGCATTCCAAGCGCGGGCCGGCCGATCTCGACGCGCTGGCACAGGTGGCGCTGGCCGCCGGCGCCGAAGCGGCGCTGGCCGACAGCATTCGCAGCGCCAACACGGTGGCGCAGGCCTTTGCCGAGGCGACCGCTGCCGGCATCCCGCTCGGCAAGGCGATTGCCAAGGGCGCGTGGAAGAGTGCCGCCGCCGTGCTGAAAAGCCCTGACATCGAGCTTGAGCTCCTGATCTTCAACCGCGACGGCGAGCTGATGGGCCACGCACCTTTCGCGCCGACTGGCTAGGGCGGCTCCCGATCTCACCGTCTTTGCTGATGCGCACCTCATAGCCCGTCGCGCCCCCGGAACCGCCGCTGGTAATGAGCGTCGTAGAGCGAACTTTCGCGGAAATCCTCCACCCCGAGAGACGGCCCCACAAACACGATGGCCGAGCGTTCGACCGGCTCGGCAGCGAGTTTTCGCGCGATATCGGCCAGCGTCCCGCGAATGATCCGTTCTTCCGGCCACGATGCCCTGAACACGATGGCGACCGGACACGCCGGTCCGTAGAGCGGGCTCAGCTCGGCAACGATCTCGTCGATCGCGTGGATGGCGAGATGGATCGCCAGCGTCGCGCCGGTCCTGCCGAAGCCGGCCAATGTCTCGCCGGTCGGCATTTTCGAAGCGCGGCCCGATACGCGCGTCAGCACCAGCGACTGCGCCACTTCTGGAATGGTCAGTTCGCGTCCCAGTGCGGCTGCGGCCGCCGCGAAGGAAGGCACGCCCGGCGTCAGCGTATAGGGGATATGGTGCTTCTCCAGCCGCCGGATCTGCTCGGCCACCGCACTCCACACCGACAGGTCGCCCGAATGCAGCCGCGCCACGTCCTGGCCGGCGGCGTGGGCCGCGACATATTCGGCCTCGATCTCGTCGAGCGACATCGGCGCGGTGTCGACAAGCCTGGTGCCCGGCGCGCAATGGTCGAGCAGTTCCGGCGCGACGATCGAGCCGGCGTAGAGGCATACCGGGCACGTCGCCAGCAGCTTCGCGCCGCGCAGCGTGATCAGGTCGGCAGCACCCGGTCCGGCGCCGATGAAATGCACCGTCATGCGCCGTCTCCGCCGATTGCCAGTGCGCAGGTTACCGGCCCGACGGCGATACGCGGTCCGAGCAACCGCGAACCCTGGCCGGCGGCGGCAAGGGCGGCCGCTTCCGAGACCGAATGCGTGCCAGCGGCCGCCACGGATTTTGCCGAATGGCTGAGGACACGGCCGGAAACGTCGTCGATCCCGTCGGCGTCGACCAGGATCACCGGCAGGTTGAGCGTGCCGCCGGCGAGGATGATGCCGTTTTCAAACTGCTTGTGGCGCACCGTCGCCAGCACCGACACCGCCGCGCGTTCCAGAGCGTGCGCCTTGAGCGCGGCGTCGAGAGCGGCCGTCACGTCCGCCGCACTGGCGCCGGCCTTGCACCCGATACCTGCCGCGATCATGGCTTCACCCATGACCATTGCGTCACCGGCATGGCCGGCCGCCAGCCCTGCATGGCGCCCACCGGAACGGCGCGCGAAACGCCGATGCGGATCAGGTCGCCGCCGCGTCTTGCCTGTTCGGCAAGCAGCAGCGCCTCGGTTTCCAGCGTCACCGCGTTCGCCACCAGCCGTCCGCCGGACGACAGTGCTGCGATCGCGGCGTCCATCACGCCTTGGTCGGCGCCGCCGCCGCCAATGAAAATGGCATCGGGTGCCGGCAGGCCGGTCATCGCTGCGGGGGCAGCGCCCTCGACAATCTTGAGGCCCGGCACGCCGCAGGCCGATGCGTTGCGGCCGATGCGGGCGGCGCGCTCCGCATCGGCCTCGATGGCGATGGCGCGCATCGACGGGTCGGCCAGCATCCATTCGATGGAGACCGAGCCGGAGCCCGCACCGATGTCCCACAAAAGTTCGCCTCGGCGCGGCGCCAGCGCCGACAGGGTGACGGCGCGCACCTCGCGCTTGGTGATCTGGCCGTCATGCTCGAACAGATCGTCGGCGAGACCCGGCGTCAGCGGCAGGGTTCTCGCTTCGCCGAATGATTCCGTTTCGATCGCCAGCACGTTGAGCGGATTGATGTTTTCGAGGCTGAAGGCGTCCGCGCGAGCGGCCCGCACACGCTCGTCCGGTCCGCCAAGCGCCTCGAGCACCGTCAGGCGCGAGGCCCCGAACCCGCATTGGCAAAGCAACGATGCGACAGCGGCTGGGCCTTGCGCGTCCGAGGTCAGCGTCAGGATCCGCCGGTTCGGGTGCAGCAGCGGCCTGATCAGGTCGAGCGGGCGGCCATGTAGCGACACGGTCTCGATGTCGTGCAGCGCCCAGCCTAGCCGTGCGGCAGCCAGCGAAAACGAGGAGGGTGAGGGGATCACATGCATTTCGTCCGGCCCGACCTGTCTTGTCATCGTCGCGCCGACGCCATGCATGAACGGATCGCCCGACGCCAGCACGCAGACAGGCTGGCCACGCAGCGATAGGACGTCGCGCATTTCGCTGTCGAAGGGGGTTGGCCAGGCTCTCGCTTCGCCGTTGACCAGCTTTTCCACCAGCGCCAGATGCCGCTTGCCGCCGAAGACGAACGCCGCCTCGCCAATGCGCCGCTTGGCCTCGTCGCCAAGCCCGGCCACGCCATCCTCACCGACGCCGATTATGCTCAGCCATGGTTTCTGCACGGCCCCGATCATCCGACGACCCCGGTTCTGGCCGGCCCGTTCGTGGGGGAAGTAGATGGCCGAAGCGTCAGGCCATCTCCTCTCCCCGACGGGGAGAGGGTGACCGAGCGAAGCGGAGGTCGGGTGAGGGGGGCGCCATCCGCGACGCATTCCCACTTCTGGCCCGCTCTCGCCTTCACCGGCTTGTCGCGCGAAACGATCAGAGGATAAGGATAGGCCGCGACTTCCCGCGACACCACGAAGGCCTGATGCCCAAAATTCTGATCCTCGGCGGCACGACGGAAGCGAGACAACTCGCCGCCCAGCTGGCCGAACGCCAAGCCCTCGACATAACCCTGTCGCTTGCCGGGCGCACCGAAAGCCCGGTCGCGCAGGGTGTGCCGGTGCGCAGCGGCGGTTTTGGCGGCGCCGAGGGCCTCGCACGCTATTTGCGAGACGAAAAGATCGACCTGCTGATCGATGCGACCCACCCTTACGCGGCCCGCATCTCGGCCAATGCCGCCGAGGCCGCGCGCCTTGCGGGCGTCGCCGCGCTGGCTCTGCGCCGTCCGGTCTGGCAATCGGTCGAGGGCGATCGCTGGACGCTCGTCGATGACGCCACTGATGCCGTCGCCGCGCTGGGAAAGGCGACGCGCAAAATCTTCCTGGCGCTCGGCCGGCAGGAGATCGCGGGCTTCGAGGCCGCGCCGCAGCACGGCTATGTCATTCGTAGCGTCGATCCGGTCCAACCAAAGCTTGGCGTTCCCGATGCGACCTACATTCTGGCGCGTGGACCCTTTTCCGAGGAAGACGACCGGGCGTTGCTGGTCGCGCATGGCATCGACGCCATCGTCGCCAAAAACAGCGGCGGTTCCGCCACCTACGGCAAGATCGCGGCGGCGCGAAAGCTCGGCATCGACGTGTTTCTGTTTCGCAGGCCGGAACTCCCAGGGACGCCCTCCGGCGAGACTGTCGAGGCGGTTCTGGCTCTCGTCGATCATGCGCTGGCCCCCGCCGAAAAGCGCGGCGTATAGACCAGCGCCCGCTTCTCGCCGCGCTCGATGATGCGGGTTTCGGCAGAGCCGATCATGACGCAGGTCGCCATGTCGGCCTTTTCCGGGTCGGCATCTGCGAGCGCGAAAATCTCGATTCGCTCGTCGGGACGGCCTGCCGCCCTGCCGAAGATGACCGGCGTCGTCGCCGGCAGGTTTTTGCGCAGCGTCTCGAAGGCGCGGCCTAGCTGCCAGGGGCGGGCCTTGCTGATCGGGTTGTAGAGCGCGACGACGAAGCCGGCAGCCGAAACGGCGTCGAGCCGCTTCTCGATCAGTTCCCAGGGTTTCAGATTGTCGGAAAGCGAGATGGCGCAGAAATCGTGGCCGAGCGGCGCGCCGATGCGTGCGGCGACCGCTAGCATGGCGGTGACCCCCGGCACGATGGTCACGTCGATGGTACGCCATTCGGCCGGTCCCGACTCGATCGCCTCGCAGACGGCGGCGGCCATGGCGAAGACGCCCGGATCGCCGCCCGACACAACCGCGACCCGTTCGCCGCTCGCCGCCTTTTCGAGAGCCGCCGAGGCACGCGAAATCTCCTCGCGATTGTCCGAGGCGACCTTGATCTGATCTGGCCTGAGTTCAAGCCGGTCGACATAGGGTCCGTAGCCGTAGAACCATTTGGCGTCCGCCACGGCGCGGCTTGCCTCCGGTGTCACCTGCTCGGCGCTGCCGGGTCCGAGCCCGATGACGGCGACATGGCCGCTCACGGTCTGCCGCTCCATCCGGGCACCAGCACGATTGAGAAGTAGGGTGCCTGGTCGTCGGCCTTCTCGGCCAGCCGCACCGAATTGGTATTCTCCATGGTGCCGCGCTCGACATAGATCGCTCTGTCGAGCAGGCCTGAGGCAGCGAGCGCCCTTCGGATTTTTGGCAGGTTGCGGCCAACCTTCATGATCACCGCCGCGTCGGTGTCGGAGAGCCGTCGCGTCAGTTCGGCCTCATCCATCGTGCCCGGCAGGACGGTCAGCACGTCGTCGCCCTGGACGATCGGGACGCCGGTCTGCGACCAGCATCCCGACATGGCGGTGACGCCCGGAATCACCTCGGTCGGATAGAGATGCGCCAGCCGGACATGCAGATGCATGTAGGAGCCATAGAAAAGCGGGTCGCCTT
>JBKJRE010000022.1:0-2535 GCA_046594775.1 Rhizobiaceae bacterium
CGAACAGGCGGATGAACGGTCCAAGCGCGGCCGAGGCATTGTTATCCTTTGCCTTTCCCAGCAGCAGGGCTGACCTGCCTTCGACATCGCGGAGATTGACGTCATTGCCGAGCGTCGCACCGACGATCCGGCCGGCGCTGCTCGCCACGACCGCTATTTCGGGCTCGGGATTGTTCCAGGTCGATATCGGGTGCAGCCCAACATCTGCGCCGTAGCCGACAGAAGCCAACGGCTGACACTTGGTGAAGATTTCGGCGTCCGGCCCGATGCCGACCTCCAGATATTGCGACCAAGCACCGCGCTCGATCAGCTTGGCCTTTATGTCATCGGCTTCCTTTGATCCGGGCTTCAGCTTTGAGAGATCGTTTCCAATCAGCGTTTCGATATCGCTGCGAATGGCATCGGCCTTTTGGGCGGAGCCGCGCGCCTGCTCTTCTATGACGCGCTCCAGCAGGGACACAACGAAGGTCACCCCTGCCGCCTTCACCGCCTGCAGGTCCACCGGCGACAGCAGATAGGGTCTGCCCGCCTTGCGTGCCAACACGAAACTGTTTGCCACGAGATCCGCAACACTTCCGATCTGTCTGCCGGAAACGCTGCGGACAAACGCCGCTGGTTCGGACTGCTCGCAGATGTCGCGGGATGTCGGGGCCTGTTTTGACGTGATGTCGAATACGATGCCATCCCGAACTGTAATAATTGCCGGATGCGACCAGCCGTCCGCCATGGCGCGACCGACGAACACTCCCTCCCTGGGGAGCGCCTCAATATTACTCGCCATCCAGATATCCTCCCGGTGTAGCAGGAGCTGAATGCCAGCCCCTGGGTCGTTGCGTCAAGTCTAAGCCTCGCTCACATCGAAATGGAGGCGCTTTGCCGAGTCGATTGACTTATGCGCCCGGATCTTTTCAAGCACATCTTCGGGAAACGGAGCGTCAAGATAGAGAAGCGCAATCGCATCGCCGCCCGGTCGGTTACGGCCGAGCTGGAAATTCGCGATGTTGACCCCGTTGTCACCGCAGACCGTGCCGAGCAGGCCTATGATGCCCGGCGCGTCGGCGTTGGTTGTGTAGAGCATGTGCTGGCCCACCTCGGCGTCAAGATTGATGCCCTTGATCTGGATGAATCGAGGCTTGCCGTCCGAGAAGCAGGTTCCCGCGATCGAGCGCGTCTGCTTTTCGGTCACCACCGTGAGCTTGATGTAGCCGTCGAACACGCCCGACTTGTCCCGCTTGAGCTCGGTCAGACGAATGCCGCGCTCCTTCGCCATGATCGGTGCGGAGACCATGTTGACGTCGGCGACCTGGGGGCGGATCAGTCCAGCCAGGGTGGCGCTGATCAGCGCCTTCGTGTTCATCGAGGCCGTCGAGCCGTCAAACAGAATCTCGACTTCCTTGATCGGATCCTCGGTTACCTGGCCGACAAAGGCGCCGAGCACCTCGGCCAACTTGACGAACGGCTTCAGACGCGGGGCTTCCTCGGCGGTGATGGATGGCATGTTGATGGCGTTGGAAACCGCGCCCTTGATAAGATAGTCCGACATCTGCTCGGCGACCTGGAGCGCGACGTTTTCCTGCGCTTCGCTTGTTGCGGCCCCGAGATGCGGTGTGGCCACCACATTCTCCAGGCCGAAAAGGGCGCTTTCGGCCGCCGGCTCGACCTCGAAGACGTCGATGGCGGCCCCCCCGACCTTGCCGCTCTTGAGGGCGGCGACCAGGTCGGATTCGACGATCAAGCCGCCCCGTGCGCAATTGATGATGAAGACACCGTCCTTCATCGTCGCGATTGAATCCGCATTGATGATGTTCTTCGTCTTGTCGGTCATCGGCGTATGCAACGTGATGAAATCGGCGCGGGAAAACAGCTGCTCGAGTTCGACCTTCTCGACGCCGAGTTCCGAGGCGCGGCCTTCCGACAGGAACGGATCGAAAGCAATGACGTGCATCTTGAGGCCGACGCCGCGCGTGGCCACGATCGAGCCGATGTTGCCGCAACCGATGATGCCGAGCGTCTTGCCGGTAATCTCGACTCCCATGAAGCGGTTCTTTTCCCACTTGCCGGCCTGAGTGGACGCATTCGCCTCGGGAATCTGGCGCGCCAGCGCGAACATCAGCGCGACCGCGTGCTCCGCGGTGGTGATGGAATTGCCGAAGGGCGTGTTCATCACAATGATGCCCTTTCGAGAAGCTGCGGGAATGTCGACATTGTCGACACCGATGCCAGCGCGGCCGATGACTTTCAGTTCGTTGGCGGCCGCTATGATTTTTTTCGTGACCTGCGTTTTCGATCGGACGATCAAGGCGTCGTAACCCGGCATCCGGGCGATAAGTGCGGCTTCGTCGAGGCCCGTTGCCACATCGACGCTGAGCGTGCTCGTTTCTTCAAAAATTTTTTGACCGTCAGCGTGGATTGGATCTGCAATGAGTACCCGGTGCCGTGATGTCATCAGTCCGCTACTTTCTATTGTCAGGTTGCACCCGCGGACCTTAGTATCCGAAGAGCGGAACAACGAATTGGCATGAAAATCTATGAACG
>JBKJRE010000091.1:0-7776 GCA_046594775.1 Rhizobiaceae bacterium
CCGTCCATTTCGGGCATCACGATGTCGGTCAGCAACAATGAGAAAGGCTCTTCGCGAAGCCGCTCGTAGGCGCTTGCGCCATTGTCGAAATCGCTGACGTCATAGCCTGCACGCTCCAGCGCCTTGACCAGGAACCGGCGCATGTCGTCGTCGTCTTCAGCAAGAAGTATGCGTGCCATCTGATCCCGTCCGAATCACCCGCGCTGGACTGTCCCAGGCCCGGGGCCGTTAACCATGCTGTATATGAACGGCCGAGGGTAAACATCAAGTGAATGTTGCCGTTGGGGCCAAGCGCCCAAAAAGCGCGCCATGTCGAAATGCTGGACAGGCAGCCCGCCAAATGGCAGATTCGGCGCATGAGAAAGAGGGGACCGGAGTGAGGTGCGGTTAATGACGGCGGCCGACGATTTTCTGGATCAGCCGGCGTTCGAGGTCCGCACGAGCGCCGAACAGCGCGTGCCTTTCGTGTTCAACTCGCCGCATAGCGGCAATCGCTACCCCGACCGGTTCATGGCCATGACGCGGCTCGACCGCATGGCCATTCGGCGCTCCGAGGATTGCTATGTCGACGAGCTTTTCGGCGCGGCGGTGTCGCTCGGCGCGCCGCTGCTGGCGGCAAATTTCCCGCGCGCCTATCTCGACGTCAACCGCGAGCCCTGGGAACTCGACCCGCGCATGTTCTCGGAGCCTGTCCCGTCGTTCGCCAACATCCGTTCAGCGCGGGTTGCCGGCGGTCTCGGCACGGTGCCTAAACTGGTCGGCGAGGGTCAGGACATCTATGCAGGGCGCCTTCCGCTGTCGGAGGCGCTGCAGCGTATCGACGCCGTCTACAGGCCGTATCACGAAACGCTGAAGCGCCTGTTGACACACACCCATGCGGCTTTCGGCTATGCGGTCCTGATTGATTGTCATTCGATGCCCGCCAGCATCCGGATCGGTGATTGCGGCACGCGCCCCGACTTCATTGTCGGCGACCGTTTCGGCGCGTCGGCGTCGCCCGGCCTGACGGACGCCGCCATCCGCATCCTGCATTCGATGGGCTACACGGTGGCGCAGAACAAGCCTTATGCGGGTGGCTTCATCACTGAGCATTACGGCCGGCCGGGACGCGGCCTGCATGCCATCCAGGTCGAGGTCAATCGCGGGCTCTACATGAACGAGCGAACGCTGAACAGATCGTCCGGCTTCGACGCGCTGGCCGACGATTTGGCGCAATTCTCATCGGAATTGATGGCGCTGCCGGACTATCATTTCCTGGATTTGCCGCTCGCCGCGGAATGAACTGGCCCGTCTGGCCGGGCCGGAGCAAAAAAAGACCGCATCGGGTTACCGACGCGGTCCAAGTCTAGGGAGGAAACGCCCAAGAGGGCATTGGACAGGAAAACCTGCCCGCTGAAAAATTTATTGTGCATCGCACAAATGTCAACCGGTTCGGTCCGGTTTCGGCGTTTGATGCGCAAATAGAGCTGCAAGCGAACAAAAACGTTGCAGATCTGCAACGAACATGGAGATGTCTTTGGAAATTTCAGCAGAGTTTTTGCGGCGCGTGGCGCGTGCCGCAGGAGAAGAAACATTGCCGCGGTTCCGGCGCTTTGGCGATGTCGCGAACAAGCTCAGCGGCGGCTTCGACCCGGTCACGGAGGCTGATCGCGAGGCCGAGCAGGCAATCCGCAGAGTGATCCGCGCCGAGTATCCGGAGCACGGGATCCTGGGCGAGGAATTCGGTCCCGAGAACGCCGACAGCAATCATATCTGGGTCATCGATCCGATCGACGGCACGCGGTCCTTCATCTCCGGCATTCCCCTTTGGGGCACCCTGGTGGGCCTCACGCAGAATGGCGATGCCATCGCCGGCATGATGGCGCAGCCCTTCATCGGCGAGCTTTTCCACGCCATCGGCGGCAAGGCCTGGTATGAGGGGCCTGGCGGGACGCGGCCGCTTTCGACGCGCCAGACAGCCATGCTCCACGATGCGACGCTTTGCACCACGACGCCGTCGCTGTTTGCCGGCGAAAGACGTGCCTCCTATGACAGGCTGGAGCGGGCGGTTCGCCTGGCGCGCTACGGGACCGATTGCTACGCCTACGCGATGCTCGCCGCCGGCCATATCGATCTGATCGTCGAGGCCGGGCTGCAATCCTATGACATCGTCGCGCTGATCCCGATCATCGAGGCAGCGGGCGGCGTGATTACCGACTGGCATGGCGGGCCGGCCGAGGCAGGCGGCGAAATCGTCGCCGCCGCCACTGGCGGGCTGCACGAAGCCGCACTTCAGATTATTCACGCCTCCTGATGCGTGTTGCCCAAAGTGGACCCGGTTTTGGGACACCGACATGCATCGAGACCAGGACTTAACATGGTCGCATGTATCCGTTCGAACGGGGCGCGAGTTGGACGGCGATGGTCTACGGCTGACTTGCGCTAGGCTGTTTCGTCCGAGCCCGGCACGAAGGCATCGAAGGCGGCGAGAAGCTGCTCGCGGAATATGTCGGATTCCTGGAGCAGTTCGTGGCGCGCCCCGATGATTGTCAGGATCGAGCCCCCCCGCAGCCGCCGCGCATAGTCGGCGATGGCGGGGTTGGAAACGATTTCGTCGGCGCCGGCGGCGACAAACATCACCGGGATCTGGATGCGCGACATAAATCCGGGCTCGCTGACGCGCAGCGCGGCCTCGGCCGCCGCCCGGATCCAGCCGATCGTTGGCCCGCCGAGCGCCAGTTGCGGATAGGTTTCGTAGATCTCGGCATTGCGCCTGTAGCGCGCAATGTCCGTCGTCAGCCTGTTGGTGGCAAAGGGCGGGGTGCGGCGCGGGCGCGGCCCCCAGGCGCCGTAGATCTTGCCAAGGCCGATGCGGCACAGCCATGTCGTGAGGCGGCTCACCCCCTTGAGCGACAGCGGAACGCCCCGGTAGCTCAGGAACGGCGATGCCAGCACCATGCGCTGGACACGGTTGATCAGAGAGGGTGTCGCCAGCAGCGCGATCAACGCGCCTGTCGAGTGCGCCAGAATGTAGTAGGGACCCCGGCAGTCGGGCAGCACCACTTCCTCGAAGAACTGGTCGAGGTCGCGCACATAGTCCTGGAAGCTCTGAACATGGCCGCGCTGCGCATCACGCATCAGCCGGTCGGACCCGCCCTGGCCTCGCCAGTCCATGATCGCCGTCGAGAAGCCGCGCTCCGACAGGTTGATGGCGGTTTCGAAATATTTCTCGATGCATTCGTTGCGCCCGCCAAGCACGATCACGGTGCCTTTCAGCGGGCGCGCCACCGCGCCAAAAAGGCCGTAGCGCAGCTTTATGCCGTCGCCCGCCGTGACATAGCCGCCGCTCGCTTTTTCCGGAACGGGATTGCCGGGTGTTAGATGGAAAAGATCCGTCATGAACGCAATTGGTGGGTTTCGCGCCGCCGAACGGGAGCGCCCGTCAGGTGATAGGAAGAGGCATTGGCAAATGCAAGGAATTCCGCCGGTCAGAGGGCGCAAAAGCTAGGCCGGAAGCCGCGTTATGCGAGCTTCCGGCCTCTGTCGAACCGGGTGGAAGGGACGTTACACCCGATGTCGGCCTCGTCGCGACGCACGGTGTGCGCATCGCTTGTCCTTGATGTTGGAGTGACACTAGCCCGAGCCGCCTGAATGCTGCCCGAAGAGCCGGTTCACCTCAGGTTCATGTGGGTCAGGCGGGATTTAAGAATAAAAACCTCTTGAAACCAAAACGGCCCGTACCCAGATTTCTGGAGCGGTCGCCAAGCATTGGGGCCGCTGGTCCAGACGGAACGCCAGTCAGGGTTTTGTCATCGGATCAAACACGCAAACGTTGCTCAACAGGAGAACAGACCCATGCGTCACGTTGATTTTTCGCCCCTCTATCGTTCAACCGTCGGTTTCGACCGTCTCTTCACCATGCTCGACTCGCTGGCCCAGCCAGAGGGTGTGCAGAACACCTACCCGCCCTACAATATCGAGCGCACCGGCGAGGACGCCTACCGCATCTCGATGGCTGTCGCCGGCTTCTCCGACGACGAGATTTCGATCGAAGCACATCGCAACGTGCTGACCATCAAGGGTGAGCGGAAGGAAGAGACCGATGGCGACGGCTCGGAAGTGCTTTATCGCGGCATTGCCGCGCGAACCTTCGAGCGTCGCTTCCAGCTTGCCGATCACGTCGAGGTGAACGGGGCCAATCTCAAGAACGGCTTGCTGCACATCGATCTCAAGCGCAACATTCCCGAGGAGATGAAGCCGCGCAAGATCGAGATCACGGCTGGTGGCAAAAGCGCCAAGCAGATCGAGGCCAAGGCCGCAAGCTGACGGCATCTCTGCTCAGGCAGCGGGCGGCGCTTCACGGCGCCGCCCTTTTCTTTCAGGCGATCATTTCGCCAAAGCGGTCGACATGCTGCGTCGTCGTGGCGAAGCTCGTCACGAAGCGGCAGAGCGTCTCGCCCGCGCCGATCTCGCCCGCAAAACCGTAGGGTGCCGGCCAGTCGTAGAAGCGGGCGCCCTTGTCCTGCACGGACTTCATCGTCGCAGCGTCCATGATGGCGAAGACCTCGTTGGCCTGCGGCTCCCAGGCAAGACGCGTCAGCGTCGATGCGCGAATTGTCGCCGCAAGCCGCGCCGCCATGGCGTTGGCGTGTGCGGCGTTCTCAAGCCAAAGCCCGTCCTCGAAATAGGCGTCGAACTGCGCGGCGATGAAGCGTGACTTGGAGAAAAGCTGTGCCGCCCGCTTGCGGATGAAGCCGAATTCCTTGGCTTGATCGAGATCGAACAGGATGACCGCCTCGGCGCACCAGCAGCCATTCTTGGTGCCGCCGAACGACACGATGTCGACGCCGCGCTTCCATGTCATGTCGGCCGGCGTCGTGTCGAGCGCCACAAGCGCGTTGGCGAATCGGGCGCCGTCCATGTGCAGGGGAAGCCCGTGCCGGGTGGCGATTGCCGAAATCGCGTCGATGTCGTCAAGGCTGTAGAGCGTCCCGATCTCGGTCGCCTGGGTAATCGACACCGCCGCCGGCCTGCCGCTGTGGACGACTTCCGCCGCGAAGCGGCCGATGGCACTTGCAAGGTTCTTCGGGTCGATGCGGCCCTGCGCGCCGTCTACCGGGTGAAGCCGGGACCCGCCCATGAAATATTCCGGCGCGCCGCATTCATCCTCCATCACATGCGATTGGCGATGACAGAAGGAGAGGCCGCCGGGCTTGTTGGCCGATACCAGTGAGAGCGCATTGGCCGCCGTACCGGTGCCGACGAAGAACACCGCCACATCCCGCTCGAATATCTCGGAGAATTTTTCGATCACCTTGTGGTCGAGAGACCCGCCGCCATAGGCCGGTTCGAAGCCTGAAGCGTGCGTGGCGAGCGCGGCAGCAATCCTTGGATGGGCGCCGGCCCAGTTGTCGGACGAAAAGATCACGGGATAAATCCTGAATGGAAGTTGGCTATCGAAACGGACCTTGGCGGGTTTTGCTTGCCTTGATCAAGGCCTCATTGCAGGAAAACGCCCTGGCCAAAGACAATGCGGCATTCGCTCTACGCGATTGATAAATGCGTAGCCGGGCTACCTGACGCAACATTGTTTCGCGGACTCCCGGGCTTTGGTGTGAATCGGTCTTGTGTGCGAGGGAAAATTCTGCGATAAGAATTTTAGGACAGTAATACTGTCTTATTATCGACGCGGTGCAAGGCGGAATCTGGCGTATAGTTTGACGCCTGTCCGCCCGTCTGTGCGAACTGCATCGACGGCGAGGAGGCGCCCGAAGGGCACGGAACGGAGGATTTGCGATGACGGAACTGACGCCATCTGTAGCGGTCGAACCGCTTCCCGGCCACAGCGGCAATGCCTCCGTCAAACGCACCGGCGTGCCCGCCGCCCAGGGACTTTACGATCCACGCAACGAGCACGACGCCTGCGGCGTCGGCTTCATCGCGCATATGAAAGGCGTCAAGTCGCACCAGATCGTCAGCGACGGCCTCGCCATACTCGAAAACCTGACCCACCGGGGCGCCGTCGGCGCCGATCCGCTGATGGGCGACGGGGCCGGTGTTCTGGTCCAGATCCCGGATCGCTTCTTTCGAGAGGTGATGGCGGAGCAGGGCATCGAACTGCCGCAGGCCGGACAGTATGCGGTGGGCCACGTCTTCATGCCGCGCGATGCCGGCATGTGCGCTCATATCGAGGAGCTGATTGCCGAGGTGGCGCAGTCCGAAGGGCTGCCGCTCATCGGCTTCCGCGCCGTTCCGGTCGACAATTCTTCGCTCTCGACGGCGCCCGATATCGCTGCGTCGGAGCCCGTACATACCCAGGTCTTCATCGGCCGCGGCGCCGATATCGAAAGCGACGATGACTATGAGCGCCGGCTCTACATCCTGCGCAAGGTCATTTCGGCGCGCATCCATGAAGAGACCGAGGGCCGCGACAATGGCTTCTATGTGGTGTCGATGTCGTCGCGCACCATGGTCTACAAAGGCATGTTTCTGGCCTATCAGGTCGGCGCCTACTACAAGGACCTCACCGATCCACGCTTCGAATCGGCGCTGATCCTCGTGCATCAGCGCTTTTCGACCAACACCTTCCCGTCCTGGAAGCTGGCGCATCCCTACCGCATGGTGGCGCATAATGGCGAGATCAACACGCTGCGCGGCAATGTCAACTGGATGGCGGCGCGCCAGGCGTCGGTCGATTCCGAACTGTTTGGCAACGACATCTCCAAGCTTTGGCCGATTTCCTACGAAGGTCAGTCGGACACGGCCTGCTTCGAGAACGCGCTCGAATTCCTGACGCAGGGCGGTTATTCGCTGGCGCATGCGATGATGATGCTGATCCCGGAAGCCTGGGCCGGCAACAAGTCGATGGATGCGGATCGCAAGGCCTTCTACGAATACCACGCCGCCCTGATGGAACCGTGGGATGGTCCGGCGGCCGTCGCCTTCACCGATGGCCGGCAGATCGGCGCGACGCTCGACCGCAACGGGCTCAGGCCCGCGCGCTATATCGTCACCGATGACGACCGCGTCATCATGGCGTCGGAAGCCGGCGTGCTGGAGGTGCCGGAGGAAAAGATCATCCGGAAGTGGCGGCTGCAGCCGGGCCGCATGCTGTTGATCGACCTAGAAAAGGGCCGCATCGTCTCCGACGAGGAGGTCAAGTCCGAGATCTCGACCGGCCATCCCTACAAGACGTGGCTCGCCAACACCCAGCTCATTCTCGAGGACCTCAAGCCGGTCGAGCCGCGCGCGCTTCGCAAGGACGTGTCTTTGCTCGATCGTCAGCAATCCTTCGGCTACACCCAGGAAGACACCAAGCTCTTGATGTCGCCCATGGCCACGACCGGCCAGGAAGCCGTCGGCTCCATGGGCACCGATACGCCGATTTCGGCGATGTCGGACCGTTCGAAGCTGCTCTACACCTATTTCAAGCAGAACTTCGCCCAGGTCACCAACCCGCCGATCGACCCGATCCGCGAGGAACTGGTGATGAGCCTGGTGTCCTTTATCGGACCGCGTCCCAACATTTTCGATCTCGTCGGCTCGTCGCGCAAGAAGCGGCTGGAAGTGCGCCAGCCGATCCTGACCAATGGCGATCTCGAGAAGATCCGCTCCATCGGCCATACCGAGGACCGCTTCGACACCAAAACCATTGACGTCACCTATGCCGCCGCCGAGCAGGCCGCCGGCATGACCGGCGCCATCGAGCGGCTGTGCGAGCGCGCCGAGGCGGCGGTGGCGGGCGGCTACAACATCATCATCCTGTCCGACCGCCAGGTCGGGCCCGACCGCATCCCG
>JBKJRE010000139.1:0-4242 GCA_046594775.1 Rhizobiaceae bacterium
TGCACAATGGTCCGCATTTTGATGCAGTTTTGATTGGGAGACGGAAATTTGGCTGGACACCAGGGCCGCAGGTTGTCGACACGGCAACATCCGTGCGAGAAATGCCCATTGCGCCCGCTTGAGATTTTCCGCAGCTTCGAAAAAACCGAACTCGAGTTCATCAGTAAATTCAAGAAGGGCGAGTTGGCCGTCGAAAAGGGCTCGACCGTCCTGGTGGAGGGCAGTCACAACGACCACCTCTACACTGTTCTGTCAGGCTGGGGTTTTCGCTACAAGCTTATGTCGGACGGGCGCAGGCAAATCCTCAATTTCCTCATGCCTGGCGACATGATAGGCCTGCAAGGCAGCCTGCTTGGCGAGATGCAGCATTCGGTTGACGCGCTGTCGCCAATGCTGCTTTGCGTCTTTGAGCGTGAAAACCTGTTGGGTCTTTACCGCAACCATCCGGGACTGGCTTTCGACATTACGTGGATTGCTTCTCGCGAGGAACGGATGCTCGACGAAAACATCCTGAGCCTTGGTCGCAGGACGGCGATTGAGCGCGCCGCCTACCTTCTCGCCTTTATCTACAGCCGGGCAAAGTCCGTTGGACTTATCAGCAGCAAATCGACCGAAGTGGCGATCAGCCAGCAGCATATAGCCGATACGCTCGGCCTTTCACTGGTGCATACCAACAAGACGATCAGGAAGCTGATCGACCGGAAGCTTATCTCGTGGCGTGATCGCGGCTGCGAGGTTGAAGACCTGGACGGTTTGATGAGGCTGGCGCGCTGGGAAGGCCTGCAGGAAACCAAGAGGCCGCTGCTTTAACATCAGCCTGTAGGCTCCCGGTTCAGCGTCGGTCGTCCTCGATACTCCACTCAATCCCGGGTATGATGTTTCTCAGGATCGCGTAGACGAGGAGCAGCGCCGGAATCGCCACGAAGCCGCCCAGCGGTCCCCAAATCCAGATCCAGAAAATCAGAGCCAGCACGACGATGAAGGGGTTCAGCGTCATCGTTCGCCCGACCACGATCGGCGTGACGAATTGCGCTTCCAGCAGATTGATGGCGAGATAGACAATGACCGGAAGCAGGCTGCCGCCCAGCGTGTCGAACTCCGCCAGCCCAACCATGAACAGGATGGCGACCATGATGGCAGGGCCGATAAAGACGATGAAATTCAACAGCGCGGCCAACACTCCCCACAGCACCGCCGAAGGAATGCCGACGAGGTAGAGTCCTACTGCAACCGCAATGCCCTCGCTGATGTTGATGAGGGTGATCGAGACGAGGTAGCGCGAGACCATAGCCTCCGCGTCTCGGAAAATATGTGCAACACGCCAGCGCAATCGCCTGTTGAAGCAGAGCTTCAGGATAGCAAGGCGAGTTTGGTGGCGCGTCGCGATGAAAAAATAGAGACAGGCGAAAAAGATCAGGATCTGGGCGATCACTGCTGGCGCGAGCACCACCATGCTTTCAACGCTTGCGCCGTCATCGACGGAGACGGTGACGCCTTCTGAACCGACCACCTCGCGGACCTGTTGCCGAATATTCTTGATAGCCTCGATCGGACCCTTGAGCTCGACCAGTTGAGCCTGAAGGTCCGCCCAAAGCTGGGGCATGCGTGCGAGCCAGAAAGACAGCGGAGCGGCCAGCGCCATGATGCAGAGGCCGATGATACACACAAGCAGGACGATCACCGCCAATGCGGAAATGCCCGGTCGAAGACCAAACCTTTCGATGCGACTGGCGATTGGCCCCAGCATCAGACCCAGGACGATGCCCAAGCTGCCGGGCGCCAGTATATATTTCGCAGCGCCGAGAGCGAAAACCGCGCCCACGAATCCTACCAGAATCATCGCAAACTGCGAACCACGCTGCAGCAGCAACTCGATATTGGATTTCGGAGGCAGCCGGACGATGGGAGGCTTCTTGACAATGCGGCTGGGCATGAAAATCTCTATCCGAGCAAATGGTGCAAACGCCAATGACTATTCTTTGGTTCCCATGGAACCTCGACACTGGCAATACGTTGGTGCCGAACAATCACAAGGAGCAAGAATATGGTAACTGCCGCAACCGCCAAGTCTGGAAACGGCGAGCGCACGGTTTCTGACCTGGAAGCCGATATTGAGTTGTTGAAAGCCGATATCGAGAAGCTCACGGAACAGCTCGCCCGCACGGGAGAGCATGGCGTCGGCGCCGCGCGGCGGGCTGCTGCCCAAGGTGCGGAGCACCTGAAGGCGCAGGGAGAGGCCGTTGTCGAGAGTCTTCGAGGCAATGCTAGGGATCTTGAGGCTCAGGTCACGGCCAGCGTTCGTGAAAAGCCCATCACGTCGCTGGCCATTGCAGCAGGTGTCGGCTTTCTCTTCGCCCTCATCGCGCGCCGCTAGCGGCTGGTCGGGGCATGTTCGCATCGTTGATCGCCGGTATCGCGTCCAATAGGGCTGCGGTCGCTGTGAGGCGTGCCCGCAGAGCTGCCATTGCCTATGCGATGGCGGCTCTGGCGGCGCTATGCGGTGCGGTATTTCTGATTGTTGCACTCTATGTGTGGGCAGCCGGACGTTATGGCCCCGTCGAAGCCGCCCTTGGCATCGGCGGCGGGTTCCTCGTGCTGGCCGCCTTGATCGTGATTTTGCACCGGATGACTGGCGGTATCCGTCGAAAGCGGGAAGTGCAGCGGCGCAAGATCGATATGAACGCCGCAGGCGTTGCAACCGCTGTCGCGCTGCTGCCGACATTGCTGCGCAGTAAGGCCGGCATCGGCGCCCTTCTCGTCCCTGCGGTAGCGTTCGCGGCCTATGCGATCTATCGCGAGAACAGTGGGCCGAAGGACGAACCGGGCCCGTTGGACGACTGACCAAGGCCGTCTCTTTTCCACCATCCCATGAACCGCACTAATCCTGCTCCTCGTCCAGGTGCATGTCGATCCGGGCGGTGACGCCGCCGGGTGCGAAGACGTGTTCGACCTCGCTTGAAAGAACTTTCGCAAGGCTGCGCCTGATCAGTATGGTGCCAAAGCCGGTGCGCTGTGGCGGCGCTACGGCGGGGCCGCCGGTTTCCTTCCAGTCGATTGTCAGGCGCCTGCTTCCGTTTCTGCCGTCGATGCCCCATGTCAGCCGAACAATTCCCTCGGCGACGGAAAGCGCGCCGAACTTCAAGGCGTTGCTGGACAGTTCGTGGAGAATGAGCCCGAGGCCCAGCGCCTGATCCGGCGACAGCAGGACGTCACGCCCCGATATTTCAATGCGCGGGTTGTCGATGTCGTCGAACGGTTTGACTTCGCGCTTCACCAGTTCCCGTATGCGGATGCCCCGCCACTCATGGTCTGACAGCAGCCCGTGGGCAAGGCCGAGAGCCTGCAGCCGCGCGCTGAAGGCTTCCAGGAATTCATTCGGGTCGCGGGCATGGCGCACTGTCTGGGAGGCAAGCGCCTGGACGGTGGCCAACGTGTTCTTGACCCTGTGGTTCAGTTCGCGCAGCAGGAGTCGCTGCCGTTCATCGCCAGCCTTGGCTTCGCTGATGTCGTAGTTCACGCCGAAGATCAAAGATGGACGCCCCTCGGCGTCGCGTTCGATCACGCG
The DNA here is from genome assembly GCA_046594775.1 of Rhizobiaceae bacterium. GTDB lineage: Bacteria > Pseudomonadota > Alphaproteobacteria > Rhizobiales > Rhizobiaceae > CAMYMG01. The sequence goes on from JBKJRE010000139.1 coordinate 3,566, forward strand.
GCCGCGGGCGGCGATCCAGCGCGTGGGATGGGTGTTGCGGATGCGATATTCGCCGGCGAACTCGTCGCCCTCGCTGAGATCGTTTCGAAACCAATGCTCTACCTTTGCGACATCACGTCGATCAAAGGCCGAGAAAACCCTGTGGACTGTAAGACGTGTCGAATGCGGCAGGTTCAGGAGGACCGGCAGCAAGGCATCGCATTCCACGACGTCGGAGCCCGCGTCCCAGACCCAGCTTGCGAGCCCGGCTGCGTCGATGGCCACCGAGCGTCTGGTTTCTTCACGAAGCAGGGCGGCGCTGGCCAGAGCGCCCTTGCGACTGCCCTCCTTGAGACTGAAAAGACTTCCCGCAACGCCGGCGAGGGCTTCCAGTTGGCCAAGCAATTCCGGTGAGGGACGTGACCTCGGTTCGCGGTCCAGCACGCATAGCGTTCCCAGCCGCGATCCCCCGACAATGATAGGCACGCCGGCGTAGAAGCGAAAATGGTTTTCGCCGGTGACCAGGGGATTGTCGGCAAACCTTTCGTCGTGCGTGGCGTCTTCGACGACCATCGTGTGTTCGCCGGCGGCGATCGCGTGGGCGCAGAAGGATTGCCGGACGGGCGTTTCGGTCGCGGCGAGGCCTATCGCCGACTTGAACCATTGGCGATCGGCGTCGAGCAGCGTGACCAGCGCAA
>JBKJRE010000572.1:0-3095 GCA_046594775.1 Rhizobiaceae bacterium
CCCACTGATCGTCCCGAAGCGCATCGACATCCATCGCAAACCTCCAAAAGTCAGCGTTGAATCTGATTTGCTCCCAAAACGGAATCCCAATTCCTTAAATCGTCACTACGGCCTAGGCGGTTCGAAAGATTGCAAATCATGCTGAGCGGCGCTGAACTGGAAGCGCTGGAAAACTGGCGTTTCAGCAAGCGCATGCCAAGCCGCGCGTCTGCTGTACGCGAGTTGCTGCGACGCGGTCTGGCGTCGGACGGATTTCTTGTCGCAGAAGCCGGTGCGAAATCGCAGGATTTCGGGGTGGTGCGCCAGGAGAGTACGGATGACGCATCCGATCCATAACCTGCTCTGCGGGGTCAAAAGCTGCTCCCGTCGCGGAAACTAGTGGCGCTTTGCCTGAACCAGATAGGCGTCGATCTCTGTCTCCCCCAGCCATTTCGCGGCTTCCAGCCGATGCAGGCCTTCGACCAGAATATGGCGCTTGCCGTCATGGCGGACCTGTATCGGCGTCTTCATGCCATTCTCAAGAATGTCCTCGGCAAGGACCCGCACCGTATCGGGATGCAACGTCTTCCTGCGCGCCGTTGGCACATAGATATCGTCAACCGGAACCTTCGATATCCTCAGCATGTTCTTTCCTGCAGACGCGCGTGAGCCATCAAGCCTCGATAGAGGTTTTTCCGGGAAACGCCAAGGCGAGCATGGAACCTGAGTGCAGTGCGTCTACGACAGCGAGATAGTCGAACGGCAGGCTCCGCCGGTCCGCCGCGCCTTCAGGTTTGTCTCTGGGAACGAACACGTCATCCGAACGAGCCCCAAAGGCCGCCGCGCGGCGTTATCGGCTTCCGACGGAACCGTTCCGTTAAACGGCGGAGCATCAGAAATCTTGGTTGTGACAACCACTGATTGGGGCGAAAAAGCCGGGCCACACATGCGAGTGTGGCCCGGAAGTTGCTGCATCGGGTTCGCAAAATGACCCGACACACGTCAAGCAATACGAATGCCGCTGGGTAAGAGTTTCCGATCCCGGCAAAATTCCAAGATGCATCGAAGTTTTCCAGATCGCCGTTTGCGGATTCGCATGGCTGCCATGCGAAATGCTGCAATGCACAATCCCGCCACCAGTCCTATATGGGGTTGTGGGAGGAACAATCAGGAGCCAGGAACCATGGGTTTCAGAACTGAATTTTTCTCCCGCCCACGGTCGCAAGACGAACGGAAATTTCGCGCTGCCATGGCTATGCTGAACGCCATGAGCAACGCGGATCGCGCCGATATCGGCATAAAGCCAGCCGATTTTCCCCGCCTTGCCCGGGAAATGGCCCTGAAATAGCCGGACCGGTCGGGATCTACTCCGCGCCGAAAAAGTTGGGCTTGCCGAGCGGCACACCATTGTGCCGCAGGATGTCGTAAGCCGTTGTGACGTGGAAATAAAAGTTCGGCATCGCGAAATGCAGAAGATACTGCATGCCCGTGAACGCCAGTTCGCGCTGGCCGACTTTCAACTCTATCTTGCGCTCTTCCGAGCCGTCGACATCTGCCGGCGCAAATCCTTTGAGATACTCGCTGGTCCTTGCGATGCGCGCCTGAAGCTCTGAAAAGCTGGATTCATTGTCATCGAACGCCGGAGCTTCGCGCCCTGCCAGTCGCGCCGTGCACCGTTTGGCGTGGTCGGTCGCGATCTGCACCTGACGGGTTAGATCCAGCATATCCGGCGCCAGCCGTGCCGACAGGAAAACCTGCGGATCGATCTTGCGCTCGTTCGCATTGGCCTCACCCTTTGCAAGAACCAGAGCCAGCCCCCGCAACCGCTCTGAATAGACCGGCACGGACGCCTGATACATCGAAATTGTCACGTAATCCCTCCATCAACGCGGTATCGCGCTCCACGCAGATAGGGATCGCACACACGAGATTGCAAGCGCCTGAAAGTTGCCGCGATCAATGATAGATTGGCGTTTGATGTGGAGGAGATCGTGTCATGAGAGCAGTTCCTGTTGCGCTTGCGGTGGCAGCGTTTGCATCGGCCGTCAGCTTGATGCCTTCGTTTGCCGCTGAGACGAGCTACATCGACGACCGCTCATCGGCCACCGCCCTCGTGAACTCGCTCTACAATGCGGTGAACCGCCACGAATATGCGCGTGCCTGGGACTATTTCGGCGAGACCAAGCCATCTGCCGATTTCAACAGCTTCGCCGCCGGTTATGAAGCCATAGAACGCATTGAGATAATGACCGGCAATGTCGCCTCGGAGGGCGCCGCGGGCAGCACGTTCTACTATGTGCCGGTTGCGATCCTGTCCATTGCCGAGGATGGCAGCGAGAAGGTCTTTGCAGGCTGTTATACGGCCCGGCTTGTCAGTCCGCAGATCCAGGAGCCGCCGTTCCGGCCGCTGCACCTGGAAAAGGGCAGCCTGCAGCCGGCCGACGCCAATTTCGAGGATGCCGTGCCGGCAGGATGCCCCGACGCCCCGTCGCCTGAAAATAATGACACGGTGCTCCAGCAGGCGCAGGCCGCCTTTAGCGCCACGCATGGCGACTGCGAACCGGCGAGCGCGCCGGAAGGCGAAACGGCGCCGCTGTCCTACATGATCCCCTACCGCTACAAGGCGGATGCCGACGATCAGCTTATGCGTGAGGCCCGGCTGTTCCGCTTCTTCTGTTCAATGGGCGCCTATAACATCACCCACCTCTATTATCTGCAGAGCGAGAGGCAAGGGCTGCGCGAACTTCAATTCGCCACGCCCGACATCGACATCCGCTACGAAGACGACAATTCGGACGGCAAGGTCGATTCCGTCAACATCGTCGGCTATCTGGCCGCCGACCGGCTGGTGAACTCGTCCTTTGACGAATCGACGCAGTCGATCTCCTCGCATAGCCTGTGGCGCGGCGTAGGGGACACCTCGTCTTCCGGCTTGTGGATCTTCCGCGATGGTGATTTCACGCTGGTGAAATACGAGGTCGACGCGTCGTATGACGGCGAGATCAATCCGCAGACGGTGCTCGATTACGATACGGCGCCCTGAGCGCTATCGACCGACGGACAACATCCAGTTGAGCGTCTCGCGCCAGTCGGTCATGCGGATCGGCGTGCCGTGG
>JBKJRE010000027.1:0-4423 GCA_046594775.1 Rhizobiaceae bacterium
CGAGATTTCCTCTCGCCTCTATATAGAGAATGGCGTCTACATCATGACGGCGACGCTGCCGGCGCACGCCGACGGCGACCACCCGAAGATGTCGCCGGTCTCGTTCGTCCTGGCCGGCGCCAGACTGATCACGGTGCGTTATCACGAGCCACGCGCATTCCAGACCTTCCCGCAACGCGCCGAGAAGGTCGACACCGGCTGCAACAGCGGCGAGACAATCCTGATTGCCCTCCTCGAAGCGATCGTCGACCGGCTGGCCGACGTGCTTGAAAGAGCGAGTGGCGAGATCGTCACCATCTCGCATGACATTTTCCACCCCTCAGAGAAAAAGGCTTCCAAGCGCGATCGCGGCTTTCAACTCGTCCTGCGCCGCATCGGCCGCAAGGAAGATCTTGTATCCAAGATCCAGGACAGCCTGCTCACGTTGCAGCGGCTGTCCGGCTTTCTCGCCAATGCCACGGTCCAGACCAAAGGTTTCAAGGACATCCGCTCACGCATCAAGACGCTGTCGCGCGACATCCTCTCGCTCAGCGATCATGCCTCGTTTCAGACGCAGAAAATCACCTTCCTTCTCGATGCCACGCTCGGCATGATCAACATCGAGCAGAACGCCATCATCAAGATCGTCTCCGTCGCCGCTGTCGTCTTTCTGCCGCCGACTCTGGTCGCGTCGGTTTACGGTATGAATTTCGAGCTGATGCCCGAGCTGAAATGGGCGCTTGGCTATCCTTTCGCGCTTGCCGTGATGGTCGTGTCTGCCGTGCTCCCCTTCTGGTTCTTCCGTCGCAAGGGGTGGCTGTGATGGTGCTGCCGCATCGGATGGTGTCTCGGCCAACCCAGGCCGCACCGGCGAGTGAACTGTGAGCGAAAGAGGAGCGGCATGACCCGCAAGACATGGGCCTACGAGGACTTCGTCGAAGGCGGCTCGATCGATCTTGGCGAAAGAGCCGTGACCGCGGAAGAGATAGTCGAATTCGCGAGGGAGTTCGATCCCCAGCCCATGCATCTGGATGAAGCTGCCGGAGCGGCCAGCATCCTCGGCGGCCTGTCAGCCTCCGGATGGCACACCTGCGCAATATTCATGCGGCTGATCTGCGACGCCTTTTTGCTTGATTCCACATCACAGGGAGCACCGGGTGTCGACCGGATCAAGTGGAAGCGGCCGGTACTGGCCGGAGACCGGTTGACGGGCGAAACCAGGGTTTTGGCAAAACGCGTGTCGAAATCGCGACCGTCGATCGGGCTCGTGACGATGCGGTCGCAACTGCGTAACCAGTCCGGTGAATGTGTCTTCGAGCTCGAGAACACAGTGATGTTTCTGAAGCGCGAGGCAACGGCGTGACGCTCGACGAGTTCTTTGAGATCGACAAGGACGCCGCGCTTGGCGCCCATACTTTTGACGCGCCAAGCATCATGTCTTTTGCGCGAAAATACGATCCACAGCCTTTTCACACGGACGAACAAGCCGCCAGGAAGAGCGTGTTTGGGGGGCTGTGCGCATCAGGTTGGCAAACTGCCGCTACCTGGATGAAGCGCAATGTCGCGACCCCCGGGCCGGTCTGGACAGGCCCCGGTCCTGCGCCGCTGTTTGGCCCCTCGCCGGGCATTAGCGATCTGAAATGGCCAAAGCCCGTCTTTGCCGGAGAGACCATCAATTTCAGCCGCACCGCGCTGTCTCACTGCGCCGTGACATCGAGGCCAGGCTGGCGCATGCTGAGTGTTCGCGCCGTCGGCGTCGATTCCTCAGGCGACAAGGTGCTTGAGTTCGAAAGCTCGGTGCTGGTCCAGATTGTCTGAACCGGTGCGGCCGGTCAATGCCCGTCAAACTCGATCAGGGAGCGCACCGTCACGCCTAGCGCCTCCAGCTTCCTGCGCCCGCCGAGGTCGGGCAGGTCGATGACGAAGCAGGCGGCGACCACATCGGCCCCAATCTGCCGCAGAAGCTTCACGGCGCCTTCCGCGGTGCCCCCGGTCGCGATCAGATCGTCGACGAGAATGACCTTCTCGCCCGTCGCGAGCGCATCCCTGTGCATCTCCATCTCGTCGAGCCCATACTCGAGGCTGTAGGCGACGCGAACCGTCTCGTGAGGCAGCTTGCCCTTCTTGCGGATAGGAATGAAGCCGGCGGAGAGCTGATGCGCAATCGCCCCGCCGAGAATGAAGCCTCGCGCCTCGATCCCCGCGATCTTGTCGACTTTCTGGCCCGCATAGGGATGCACCAGTTCGTCGATAGAACGACGGAACGCCCCGGCATTGCCAAGCAGCGTGGTGATGTCGCGAAACATGATGCCCGGCTTCGGATAATCCGGGATGGTCCGGATCGAAGACAGCAATGTCTCTTGGAGCGATGATTTCATGCGAGGAGCCTCTTGCCTCTATTTCTGGCGGGGAAAATCACAAAAGAAAAGGGCGCTCGCGGCGCCCTTTTGCATTTGGTGAACGATCCCCGCGTCTCAGTGCGCGATGTCGTTCCAGACCTTGCGCTTGGTCAAATAGACGAGCCCCGCAAACAGCAGCAGGAACACCATGACGCTGAAACCGGTCTTCTTGCGCTCCTCCAGATGCGGCTCTGCCGTCCACATGAGGAATGCCGAGATGTCGCGCGAATACTGATCGACGGTCTGCGGCGTTCCGTCATCATAGGTAACCTGATCGTCGGAAAGCGGTGGCGCCATGGCCAGCGACTTTCCGGCGATGAAATACGGATTGTAGTGAGTTCCTTCCGGGATTTGCATCCCTTCCGGAGGCTCTTCGTCGTAGCCGGTCAGAAGCGAGTGGATATAATCCGGACCGTTTTCCGCATACTGTGTGAAGATATCGAAGATGAAGGTCGGAAAGCCACGCTCCACGCCACGCGCCTTGGCAAGCAGCGACATGTCGGGTGGTGCGGCGCCGTTGTTTGCGGCAGCCGCCGCGACTTCATTGGGAAACGGCGCCGGAAAATGGTCCGAAGGAATGCCGGGCCTTTCAAACATTTCGCCGTCATTGTTGGGCCCGTCCTGGACGGTGTACTCGGCGGCGAGCGTTTTCACCTGCGCTTCGGAATAGCCGAGATGCTCCAGCGTGCGGAATGACACCAGGTTCATCGAATGGCAGGCGGAGCATACTTCCTTGTAGATCTTCAGGCCGCGCTGCAGCTGGCCCTTGTCGTAGGTGCCGAAGGGTCCGGCGAAGCTCCAGCTCTCTTCGGTCGGCTTGTGGATCGGAAAGTGCGTTGGCTCGGCCGCGTTGTGTGCCTCCTCGGCCGAGGCGATTCCGGTTACGCCTGCGACGGCAATGCCCGCGGCCGCCAAAGCGCTGAGAATCCTGTTCATGCGATATGTCCCTCTCAAGATTCTCGTCCGATCAGCCTTTGGTTTCGGGCGCCGCAACGGCACCCGCCGGATGTCCGGCGCCGCCGGTCCGGTTCTTGGCAAGCACTGCTTCGGTGATGGAATTCGGCAGCTTGCGTGTCGGCTCTATCAGTCCGAGCACCGGCATGATGACGATGAAGAAGCCGAAATAGTACAAGGTGGCCAACTGGGACATGATCACGTACGAGCCTTCGGCCGGACGCGATCCGAGCCAACCCAGGAAGATGGCATCGGCCGCGAAGATCCAGAAGAACAGCTTGTACCAGGGCCGGTACACGGCCGAACGCACCTTCGATGTATCCAGCCACGGCACGAAGAACAGCACCGCGATCGCACCGAACATGGCCATGACGCCGCCCAGCTTGGAGTCGATCGGACCGATGTTGAAGGTGATGGCGCGCAGGATCGCGTAGAACGGCAAATAGTACCATTCGGGCACGATATGCGCCGGCGTCTTCAGCGGATTGGCGATCGTATAATTGTCCGGATGGCCGAGATAATTCGGCATATAGAAGACGAAATAGGCAAAGAACATGATGAACAGCACCATGGCGAAGGCATCCTTGACCGTCGCGTAGGGCGTGAATGCCATGGTGTCGGTCTTCGATTTCACCTCGATGCCCGTCGGGTTCGTCTGGCCCACCACATGCAGCGCCCAGACATGCAGGACAACCACGCCTGCGATCATGAAGGGCAACAGGTAGTGCAGCGAGTAGAAGCGGTTGAGCGTCGGATTGTCGACCGCAAAGCCGCCGAGCAGCAACTGCTGTATCCAGTCGCCAACCAGCGGAATGGCTGTAAAGAAGCTCGTGATGACGGTAGCGCCCCAGAAGCTCATCTGCCCCCACGGCAGCACGTAGCCCATGAACGCCGTCGTCACCATCAGGACGAAAATCAGCACGCCGAGGATCCACAGCACCTCGCGCGGCTTCTTGTACGAGCCGAAGAACAGCCCGCGGAACATGTGGATGTAGACCGCCGCAAAGAACATCGAGGCGCCCACGGTGTGGACGGCCTGGATAATGCGGCCGCCATTCACGTCGCGCTTGATGTGCTCGACCGAGTCGAAT
>JBKJRE010000094.1:0-5453 GCA_046594775.1 Rhizobiaceae bacterium
CGAACCTGCTGACGCAAAGCCGCGTCCGCCTGGCCCAGATTATCCTGGTCCGAATAATGGATTGCACCGTTCAATGATGAGGGCTTCCGCGCCTTGATCGACGTTGTGCCACCGGCATGATGATTATGGGTAGCACAAAAACGTGCCAGAATCAACAATTTGCTGCATACGCGAAGACGTCTTGTGGTCATCGGACATCACACCCGGCCAAGCCGAGCGACAAGACAGCGCTGCCAATGGATGGCTTCCCCTAGGGCAGGATTAGTCGCCTTCGCCCGGTTCGGCCGAGAAAAACTTGTCGAACTTGTCGGGCACCCCGTCGAAGGATTTAGCGTCTTCCGGCGGTTCCTTCTTGGCCGTGATGTTGGGCCATTTGGAAGCATATTCCGTATTGACCTCAAGCCATTTCTCAAGACCTGACTCGGTGTCAGGCTTGATAGCGTCGGCCGGGCATTCCGGTTCGCACACGCCGCAGTCGATACATTCATCAGGATGGATGACGAGCATGTTCTCACCTTCGTAAAAACAGTCGACCGGACAGACTTCAATGCAGTCCATGTATTTGCACTTGATGCAGTTGTCGGTCACCACATAGGTCATAGGTCGGCTCCGGGATTTCCCGCCATTGCGTCTGTTTGGGTGAGGTAGACCGTTTGCCGGGAGGTTGCAAGGCAGCCAGTTGCGCCGGCCTGCCTCGTCGCGAAATCCTGTTTCAATCGGCCTCACGAAGCCGGTCTGTCTCGCGCCTTTCTTTCTTCGTCGGTCTTCCGCTGCCCGCCTCGCGCAACGGCACCGCCGGGAGGCGAGGAGTTTCGGACTTGCGTTCGGGGGGCGGCGTCATGTCTTCATAGAGGCCGCGAGCTTCTTCCGCAGGGCCGCGCCGCGAGCCGGTGCCGGTTACCTTGTAGATGAGGATGCGGCGCTCAAGCGTGATAGTCAGCACGTCGCCGAGCTTGACCAGGTCGGCCGCCTGCGTCGTCTTCTCTCGATTTATGCGTACCCGGCCGCTGCTTGCGAGCTTCGCCCCGAGGGATCGAGACTTCGCCACGCGCGCGAAGAACAACCATTTGTCGATCCGTTGTCGGCCTTCCGGCACGGCCTATTTCTTTGGCCGAAGCTGGTCGCGCAAGGCCGCAAGTTTGGCGAAGGGCGACAGAGGATCGATCTGCGTCGGGCGCTCGTCGCGCTTTGGCTGCTGCCGGTCCGCCCTGTTTTGCGGGGCACGGTCTTCGCGCCCATCCGTCCGGGCGCCGTCGCCATGAGGCTTCTTGGGACCCTTGTAGCGATCACGGTCGAATTTGGGTTTGCCGCCGGGTCTTCCATCACGCTTGTCCGGCTGAACGCCAGGCTGGCGTGCCTCGCGCTCCCGGGGCTGGCCGGGAGCACCCGGAAAGCCTCCGGCGTCGAGATTGCGGTGCTTAGGTCGCTGATGGCGTGGCCGGTGATCAGACCGTCCCTGTCGCCACAGCAGAATTGGTTTGGGCTCTTCCGCCGGCTCCGCATCAGCAACCGTTGTAGTAGCGTCGGGCGCTTCGACGCTGGCGCCTTCGATCACTGGCACGGTGATCGCGGCCGTGACTCCAGATTCCGCAAAAGCCTCGGCATCCGATGCCGGGGCCGGCGCTTCGGGATTGACGCACTCCGGGTATGTCCGGACAGCCGGGGCGAGGCTTTCGGCGAGGTCGGACAATACCGGTTCAGGTATAGCCGCTTCGATCGAGGGGCTGCCGTCCGGTGCCCAAACGGGGGCCTCGACCGGCGCCGTCTGGGTGTCGCTTTCAGGCGCCCCTCCCTCGCCCTCGGTCCCGGCTGATTGCGGGGCCGGTGTTTCGCCGCCATCGATCTGAGCGCCGCCTTCGGCAGGCGTGCTGACATCTGCCTCTTTCCGGGCAGGCTCTGCCTCTGATTCCCGCGCAACCCTTTCGGCCTCAGCCTTGGCTGCAGCTGAAGCGGCCGCTTCGCGAGTTGCCAGATCGATAGCTTCCAGCTTTGCATTAACCTCCTGGGCCGGCTTGGCCTCGGACCGGTAGCCCAGTCCCTTGAGAATTTCCTCGATGTCCTCGGCATTGGCGCCAAGGATCGACATCATTGCGGGGGTTACGGTGAAAGCGGATCCGTCATAGGCGCCGTCCGGACGCGTTCCCTGGCCGGTCTTCCAGGAAAGTGCCGGCCGGATGAGATCGGCCAGCCGCTCGAGAATATCGATGCGTACGGCGCGGCGACCAAGCGCACGAAAACCGGCAAGCCTGTAGAATATCGGGTCGAATGCCGGGTCGACAACCACCGACGTGCGGCCGGTCGCCAGCGCGTTTACGACATCGCCAAAGCCGGACTTGTCCTTGCCGTCGCTCTTCAGCGCCCAGAGCAGCGTGATAAGCCCTGCCGGCGCCGGTTTGATCAGCGCCGGCACAAAGATATGGTAGGCCCCGAACCTGACACCCAGGCGCCGCAGGGCTGCCCTGCCGGCCTGGTCCAGCGTCTTGATGTCCTCGGCGATTTCGCGCCGATTGATCACTCCGAAATTCTCGGCTAGCTGAAATGCGATGCCACGGCCGATGCCGGTCAACTGGTCGGCGTTCTTCAGTTCGACAAGCGGCTTGAGCAACAGATCGACCTGGAATTTCACGAAGCGGTCGACGCGTGCCGCCACCTTGTCGCGTGAAGGCCCCGTCAGTTGCTCATCCGCGAGCAGCACGGCGCGTGGCCGCAGCGCGTCTTCTCCTTCCACCAGCGTGGCGATGGGCGCGCCGATCCAGCGCAGCGTTCCTTCCGAACCGAGCGCGATGTCGCCATTGGCACTCGCCGAAAACCGCTCGGCGCGCTTCTCGAACTCTGCTGCGAGCGCCTTCTCCGCGGCCGAGCGGATGGCTTTGCCGTCCTCGCCATTGGCGCTCTGGTCGGCAGTAAAGCGGAAACCCTGCAACTCGCCGACATGGTGGCCCTCAACGACGACCATGCCTGACGTGTCAATTTCGGCATCTAGCATCGTGTTTTCCCTGAGGCGCCGGACAAGGACGGAAGTCCTGCGGTCTACAAAGCGTTTCGTCAACCGTTCATGCAGCGCATCAGACAGCCGATCTTCAATTTCCCGCGTCTTTTCCTGCCAGTGTGTCGGATCGGCAAGCCATTGAGGTCGGTTGGAGACGAAAGTCCAGGTTCTGATCTGTGCAATGCGCTGGGACAAGGTGTCGATGTCACCGTCTGTGGAATCCGCACGACGCACCTGTTCTGCCATGTAGTTTTCATCGACATGGCCTTTGCGGGCAAGGTCGTCATAGATAGATGCGACAAGATCGGCGTGCTGGGCCGGCGCAATCCGGCGATAATCCGGAAGCGCGCAGACTTCCCAGAGCAAGGCCACTCTGTCGCGGCCGACCGCCAGGTCACGAATGGCAGCATCGCGCGACAGGTGATCGAGGGCCTGTGCGTCGACTGCCGGCAGGGCGCGTGTAAGCCCGTCTACCGGCGCTGGCTTCTCGATCGACCGTTGCAGGGCGTCGAGACCGGAAAACTCGAACTCTGTGGTGCGCCACTGCAGCACCTTAACCGCATCGAAATCATGCGCTTCGATCTTCTTGACCAGTTCATCGTCCAGCGGGTTGACCTGACCGGTCACGCCGAAAGTGCCGTCCCGCAAATGCCGCCCGGCGCGCCCGGCGATCTGGCCGAGCTCCGCCGCAGAGAGGTTCCTGAACTGGTAGCCGTCGAATTTGCGATCCTGCGCAAAGGCGACATGATCGAGATCGAGATTGAGGCCCATGCCAATCGCGTCGGTCGCTATCAGATAGTCGACGTCGCCCGACTGGTAGAGTTCCACCTGGGCGTTGCGGGTGCGTGGACTGAGCGCCCCCAGCACCACGGCAGCGCCACCCCGCTGGCGACGCACAAGTTCGGCGATCGCGTAAACCTCATCGGCGGAGAAGGCGACGATCGCCGATCGGCTCGGCAGCCGGGTCAGCTTCTTTTGACCGGCATAGGCAAGATGGGACAGGCGCGGACGGGTGACCGTCGAGACACCTTTGAGCAGGCGCTCGAGAATGCCGCGCATGGTCGCCGCCCCAAGCAGGAGAGTCTCCTGTCTGCCCCTCAGATGCAGAATGCGATCCGTGAAGATGTGTCCGCGCTCGAAGTCACCTGCGAGTTGCACCTCGTCTATGGCGACGAAGGCGGCGTCGGTCTGACGGGGCATCGCTTCAACGGTGCAGACAGAATATCTGGCGCCTGCCGGCTGGATCTTTTCCTCTCCGGTGATCAGGGCGACCTTGTGTGCGCCAACCTTTTCGCAAACGCGCGCATAGACTTCCCGTGCAAGAAGCCTGAGCGGCAGGCCTATGACGCCGCTTTCATGCGCCACCATCCGCTCGATGGCGAGATGCGTCTTGCCGGTATTCGTCGGACCGAGCACTGCGGTCACATCGCGTCCGGAAAGGATCAGCGGTTCGGTGTTCTTGGGATGAAATGTCATTGCGTGCGAACGTGGCCTCTCCGTCTCGATTGCGCAACATCAAGCAAATGAAACTGGTTCAGATATTTGGAGCGCCGGTGCTGTGACGCATAGGGATTTGTGGGCAGAAGAGGAAGCCGGAATCTTACCGCCGTTAATGTATGGAACGAGTCTGGAACGAATCAGCGACGAATCAGTGACCTGGGCAGATTCAGGTTTTGTTCGCCGCAATATGTGGTTTCTGAGCAGCGGTGGCGCACAACATGCTGAATCGCATGAACAAGAACCCAGGCGCATTCGCCAGCGGCTGTTAACCATTGCCGCCTTGCCGGGTCGCGCCTGGAACGCGGACGAGCAAGATTATGAATTCGTTAGGATTATTTAAGCCGATGCTAAGGGCGCGCTCCGCCAATGCTGCCAATCCTGTTAACGTTCCGTTCAAACGGAGAACGAATCAGCGACGAATCAGCCCTGGTGCGATCTTCCCGGTTTGTTCGCCGCTACATCTGGTGGTTCAGGCGGAACCCTTGCGCATGTTTCACCGGTATCCAAGGTATGGCAGGGGCGTACCGGCGCCAGCGTTAACCATTGTGTGCCGATGCGGCACACAGATTTTCCGGACAAATCGGATCGGTCGCGGCATTCGTTGCTTGAGGAGGTTTGACCTCGGGTCGCCTCAGGCGCAATATTGGCCGCCATTGGCGGAAAGCGTCGATCCCGTGATGAAACCGGCATCGTCAGAGGCCAGAAACACCACACAGCGTGCGATCTCTTCCGGCTCGCCCAGACGCCCGACCGGAATCTGTCCGACGATCGACTCTAGCACCTTTTCCGGCACGGCGCGGACCATCTCCGTACCGATATAGCCAGGGCAGATGGCATTGACGGTGATGCCGGCCCGCGCGCCCTCTTGTGCAAGCGTCTTGGTGAATCCGATGTCGCCAGCTTTCGCCGCCGCGTAGTTGGCCTGGCCCATCTGGCCCTTCTGGCCATTGATGGAGGAAATGCA
>JBKJRE010000105.1:0-2954 GCA_046594775.1 Rhizobiaceae bacterium
ATCACCGATCTCGGCAACGGCCAGAAGCGCGCCATCGACACGCAGGTCTATGACACGTTCGAGATCGAGCGGATTTCGGGCGTCGCCTTCGAACTTGCGCGGACGCGCCAGAACCACGTCACCTCGATGGAAAAGCGCAACGTCATGAAGTCGGGCGTGTTGTGGAACGAGGTGGTGACGGCGACGCACAAGTCGAAATATTCCGACGTAAAGCTCGATCACATGCTGGCTGACGCCGGCGGCATGCAGCTCGTACGCTGGCCCAAGCAGTTCGATGTCATCGTCACCGACAATCTGTTCGGCGACATGCTTTCGGATATCGCCGCCATGCTGACCGGCTCGATCGGCATGCTGCCGTCGGCCTCGCTTGGCGCGCCCGATGCCAAGAGCGGCAAGCGCAAGGCGCTCTATGAGCCGGTGCACGGCTCGGCCCCCGACATTGCCGGCCAGCGTATCGCCAATCCGATCGCCATGATCGCGTCCTTCGCCATGTGCCTGCGCTATTCGTTCAACATGGTTGCCGAGGCGGATCGGCTGGAAGCGGCGGTTTCCGCCGTACTCGACGATGGACTGCGAACCAAAGACATTATGTCGGACGGCATGACCGAAGTCGGCACCGTCGAAATGGGCGACGCGATTATCGCCAGGTTTCTAGACCAGTGATTCGCTGCAGATAGCAGCGGTTTACAAGAAACCGATCAGGCGGCCGCAAAGCAGCACAGCGCACCACAGAATGATCGATGCAATGGCCGCAAACTTGAGCATCGGCGATGCCTCGCTGCCTGTTTGCCGCCTTTCCATTAGATAGACGGCCAACAGGTTCAGCCCGGCCAAGGCGATCAGCGCGAGTTTCAGCTGGAAGACCGGCATCAGGACATAGTCCGACGCCTTGACCGAAAAAAGCAACGCACCGGTCAGTCCGGCGACCGCAAAGGCACCGAGGGCAAGCCTGCGGAACAGCGAGACGAACCGGTCTTGCGGCAGGGTCCGGACCGCACCAAGAAGCGAAAAATCGAGAAGAACCACGCTGGTCAGAAGCGTTCCTATCGCGGCGATATGCAGCGCATTGACGATCGGATAGGCGATAAAAGATCCCCGAAGCAACCGTATGGCGGCAAGCTGCTCGACAGTCTCGAAAAATTCCACCTGGGCCTAGCTCGGCGGAACCCGGTTCGGATAGATGTCGTAGGTCTTGCCGTTGACGATCAGCCTGACCGCCTTCATGCGTGGTTCGACTTCTTCACGCGAGCGATTGCCGATCGCTGTCACCTCGTTGCCGATTTTTGCCGACTCCTCGGTGAACCCTGCGCGTTTTGTGGCCGACGGTGGTGCCAGCTCCACGCGCCAGCTCGTACCTTCCACGTCGACGTCGAGCGTCGCATGCGGGTTGCCGAGATAAATCTCAGTAATCACGCCTTCGAGTTCGAAGAAGCCATCCGCCGTCCACGACCACCCGTGATGCGCCAGGGCTGGGATCGCGAGCAGCGCGGTGATTGCAGCGGCTGATGCTGCGGCGAGGACAGGCTTTCGGACGGACATGGCGGTCTCCTTTGTTCACCACGAACCTATGGCGGCATCGGACGAGGTCAAATCACAACAGGCTGATCAGCCTTTCGCGAAAGCGCGGCGGCGCGAGATTGACTTTCTGCCTGAACTCCGCCATTAGCCCGCTCGAACCGGAATTTTGTCCATGCGCGGCCTTTTGATGGCGCTTTTTGCATTCGAATTTCCTGGCCATCGGGTCGGGCGTTCACGCATGCCGGTCCATTCCGAAAAAACCACGGCCAAAACGACCGCCAAAACGGTCTGATCTCCCTTGGCCTGCTCGCCCCTCCCGGGTTCGGCCCGGGGCGGATCCCGCAGGGCCGGCGGGTTTCCGGAGTGAAGCAGCGGCGAGGGACAGGAGAATTCGCATGGGTTTCAAGGTTGCAGTCGTCGGCGCCACGGGCAATGTCGGCCGGGAAATGCTCAACATCCTCGAGGAACGCGGCTTCCCCGCCGACGAAGTCGTGGCGCTCGCCTCGCGCCGCAGCCAAGGCACCGAAGTGTCCTATGGCGACCGCACGCTGAAGGTCAAAACCCTCGACCAATACGATTTCTCCGACACCGACATCTGCATCATGTCGGCGGGCGGAGAGGTGTCGAAGCAATGGTCGCCGAAGATCGGCAAGCAGGGCTGCGTCGTCATCGATAATTCCTCGGCCTTCCGCTACGATCAGGACGTGCCGCTGATCGTGCCGGAGGTGAATCCGGATGCGATTTCGCTGTTCACGCGCAAGAACATCATCGCCAACCCCAACTGCTCGACCGCCCAGCTCGTGGTGGCGCTGAAGCCGCTGCATGATTTCGCCAGAATCAAGCGCGTCGTCGTCGCGACCTACCAGTCGGTTTCGGGGGCGGGCAAAGAAGGCATGGACGAGCTGTTCACGCAGACCCGCGCCGTGTTCGTGGCCGACTCGGTCGAGAGCAAGAAGTTCACCAAGCGCATCGCCTTCAACGTGATCCCGCACATCGACGTCTTCCTCGATGACGGCTTCACCAAGGAAGAATGGAAGATGGTGGCTGAGACCAAGAAGATGCTCGACCCGAAGATCAAGCTGACCGCGACCTGCGTGCGGGTGCCGGTGTTCATCGGTCACTCCGAAGCGGTCAACATCGAGTTCGAAAATCCGATCACCGCCGACGAGGCGCGCGACATATTGCGCGAGGCGCCGGGCTGCCAGGTCATCGACAAGCGCCAGGACGGCGGCTACATCACGCCGCTCGAATCGGCCGGCGAGGACGCCACCTTCATCTCGCGTATCCGCGAGGATTCGACGATCGACAACGGGCTTTCGATGTGGATCGTGTCGGACAATCTGCGCAAGGGCGCCGCGCTGAACGCCGTGCAAATCGCCGAATTGCTGGTCGAGCGCGGCCTGATTACGCCGAAGAAGAAAGCCGCCTGATCCCGG
>JBKJRE010000309.1:0-3677 GCA_046594775.1 Rhizobiaceae bacterium
GACGAAGGTCCAAAGAATAAGCGCGAGACATGGCAAGTCCTCCTGCCATGTTGATGAATCATAAAATCGAAGCCGACGGAATCGGCGGATTCAAAAAATCCGCCCGACGCTCTAGCCGGACGTGAGCCGGGAAACGCGAAGACACGTGCACCACAAACGAAAACCGCGCCGGGGTAAACCGGCGCGGCGGGATGTCTTGGCGATGAGATCCTCGCCCGGAGGCTGAGCGGTCAGGCCGGCTGCGCGTCGATGGTGCGCAGCGCCTGGGTCTGGCGCTTGGCCGCCGCCTTGACGGCGTCCTGCACCTTTTCAAAGGCCCGCACCTCGATCTGGCGCACGCGCTCGCGGCTGATGTCGAACTCGCCCGACAGTTCCTCGAGCGTCATCGGGTCGTCCGACAGGCGGCGCGCCTCGAAAATGCGGCGCTCGCGTTCATTGAGCACGTCCAGCGCGCCCGACAGCATGCCGCGCCGGTTTTCCAGCTCGTCCTGCTCGATCAGCATGGCCTCGGCGCTCTCGTGGTCGTCGACCAGCCAGTCCTGCCATTCGCCGGACTCGCCTTCCGAGGCGCGGATCGGCGCGTTGAGCGAGGCGTCGCCCGACAGGCGGCGGTTCATCGAGACGACTTCCGCCTCGCTGACATTCAGCCGCGTGGCGATCTCGGTGATCTGGTCGGGCTTGAGGTCGCCGTCGTCGAGCGCCTGGATCTTGCCCTTGACCTTCCTGAGGTTGAAGAACAGCCGCTTCTGATTGGCGGTGGTGCCCATCTTCACAAGGCTCCACGAGCGCAGGATGTATTCCTGGATCGAGGCCTTGATCCACCACATGGCGTAGGTGGCGAGGCGGAAACCGCGCTCCGGCTCGAATTTCTTGACCGCCTGCATGAGGCCGACATTGCCCTCGGAAATCACCTCGCCGATCGGCAGGCCGTAGCCGCGATAGCCCATGGCGATCTTGGCGACGAGCCGAAGATGGCTGGTGACGAGCTTGTGTGCGGCGCCGGTGTCCTCATGCTCCTGATACCGCTTGGCGAGCATGTACTCTTCCTGCGGCTGTAGCATCGGGAAACGGCGGATTTCTTCCAGGTAGCGGCTGAGGCCGCCTTCGCCTGAAACGATACTGGGTAGTGACTGGGCCATGATAGCGCCCTCCTCTCGTAAAATTGCCCCCAAATTGTGGCGGGCATTCTGTCCGGCCGCTCAACGAGGCGCTTCCGGACGAACCGACTTATATAGGAACAAACCGGGAAAAGACAGGGATTTGTTCAATGCTAAACAGTGTGTCACGCCAAAGTGAACAAGGACAGTCAAGTTTGCAACGGCGACCCTTCCGGAAGGCTGGCGAACTCACCGACCGCTCGATGAAAGATCGCGGAACCCCTGGACGAGAGACTGCATGTCGGCCGGCATTTCCGCCTCGAAACGCATCATCTCACCACTGACCGGGTGTGCAAAGGCAAGAAGTTTCGCATGCAGCGCCTGGCGGGGAAATTCCTTCACCAGCGTCTTCAGCGGTTCGGGCAGGCGGTTGGCCTTGGTGCGGAACGCCATGCCGTAATCCTGGTCGCCGATGACCGGATGAGCGATATGCGCCATGTGGACCCGGATCTGGTGCGTGCGCCCGGTTTCCAGACGGCATTCGACCAGCGAGGCGGTGGCGGTGTTGTCGGGCCGGGGCTCGAAATGCTCAAGCACGGCATATCGCGTGACGGCGTGGCGTGCGTCGCTGCGGCCCTCCGGCACGACGGCGCGACGCACCCGGTCCGAGGCGCGGCCGAGCGGTGCGTCGATGGCGCCGGTCTTGTGCGGCGGCGCGCCCCAGACAAGCGCGACATAGGCGCGCTCCAGGCCGCCGGTCAGACCGTGATCGGCAAAGGCGCGAGACAGGGAATGATGCGCGCGGTCGGTCTTGGCAACCACCATGACGCCGCTGGTCTCCTTGTCGAGGCGATGCACGATGCCCGGACGCCTGACTCCGCCGATGCCCGACAGGCTGTCGCCGCAATGATGGATCAGCGCGTTGACCAGCGTGCCGGTCCAGTTGCCGGCGCCGGGATGGACGACCAGCCCGGCCGGCTTGTTGATGACGACGAGTTCGGCGTCCTCATGGAGAATGTCGAGCGGGATGTCTTCGCCCGTCGGCTCAGCCGGTTCGGCCTCGGGAAGTTCGACCGAGACGGCGTCGCCTGCCGAAAGCTTTCGCTTCGTCTCGGTGACCGGCTGGCCGCCGATGGCGACGGCGCCCTGCCTAATCAGCGCCTGGACGCGGCTGCGCGAAAAATCGCCGCCAAGCTCACGCGTCAGCCATTGGTCGAGGCGGCTGCCCGCCGCATCCGGCAGGGCGTCAAAGACTATCAATCCGCCGCCCGCTTCGCTATCAGGATCGCGCATCGACAGCTTCAACCGGGATCACCATGGCGCAGCCGCAGATCGACGACGACGAAGACAAGCCGCTCGAGCCGGCGGTCGAGAAGGTGCGCAAGAAGCTCGTCCGGTTCGTCGCCATCAATCTCAGCCTTCTGTTTCTCGCCGTTATGGCGGTGGTGGGCGCCGTTGTCTACAAATCGCGTATCCTTGAACCCGCGCCGCCGGCCGGCGGCGAGATCCCGTCGCCCGAGGGCACGGTGGAGGCCGACATCGCGCTGCCCGCCGGGGCGAGAGTGCTGTCGCAGTCGCTGTCGGGCAATCGCATCGCCATCGACGCGGAACTCGCCGATGGCAGCCGCGCGATCTTCGTCTATGATTTCGCCGAGCGCCGGATGATCGGCCGGCTGGCGATCACGCAGCCATGAGCAACGGGCCGGCTGCTCCCGCGATCGCGTGGTATTGCGAGAAGCTGGGCTTTGCGCTGGCCGAGGATGTCAATCCCGGCGGCGGCAGGCGCTGGGTAACGCTCGCGCCGGGCGAGGGCGGGGCGCGGATGCTGCTGGCCAACACACAGAGCGCGGCAGGAGGCGCGCATAGGCGACCTGACCGGCGGCCGGGTGGCGCTGTTCCTAGAGACCGACGATTTTGCCCGCGACCACGCGTCGATGCTGGCCAACGGCGTGACGTTCACCGAAGAACCACGCTGTGAAGCCTATGGCACGGTCGCCGTGTTCAGCGATCTCTGCGGCAATCTGTGGGACCTGATCGAGCCGAAGGGCTCAACCTGATCGAGCCGAAGGGCTCAACCTGACCGAGCCGAGGGCTCAACCTGATCGAGCCGAAGGGCAGTGTCCGACCGGCAGCCGGATGGCGGGCTTGAGGCACTCGCGCCGGGTCCACAGGGGTTGGGACCGGTCGCACCAAACTCTGCAAAGCGATGTTGCTTTTCGCGGCCCGCCAGCCTATATCGCCCTTTCTTGTCGGCGCGCCCATCGTCTAGCGGTCAGGACACCGCCCTCTCACGGCGGGAACAGGGGTTCGATTCCCCTTGGGCGTACCAGATCATCTCCACGACGTCGTAAATTGCCTGCTCGAGCCATATCCGCAACTCGTCGGCACGCTTGCGAGACTCGGCTGGCGTTGGCGATCGAGCTTGGCTCTTTGGCAAGTGCACTGCCAGCGGCTCCTTGCCGGCGTTCTCGGCCAACGCAAGCTGGTTACGGTCATCGACGGCCATCCGGCGACTCGCCGACCTTTACCGTCACCGGCATCACAATCCTCGCCCGGAGATGGCTGAAACCGCTGGGCTAG
>JBKJRE010000420.1:0-4057 GCA_046594775.1 Rhizobiaceae bacterium
ATGGGTCCAGCCGATGATGTCGCCCCTTGCCTCACGCAAGCCCTCCACAATTCCATGGCCATAGCCTCGGTTAATCGGAACGCGTATCGAGCGGATCGCCGACTGACCCTCCAGCAGATGCGCCATTAATGCCGGACTGTCGTCGGACGAGCCGTTGTCAACCAGAATAACTTCGATACCGGACGTCTCAACCAGCCGTCGGCAGCGGTCGATTAAGAGATGCAGATTGGCTTCTTCATTGTAGCAGGGGATGACGAGGGAAAAAAAATTCATCAACGCCTCGCTTCGCTGACCATGAAGACGAAATGCCTCATGCCGAAGAAATTCATGGCCGCAGAAATCGCAGTGGCTACCAAGAATGCCGGGAATATCTGACCCGCCAGCAGCGCCAACATAAGCCTGTTGACTATGATATTAACGGCCAGGCTAACGATATAGAGCGCGCCGAACCGAAAACCCGCATGCTTGTGCCCTACGGCAGCGAAAGTGAATTCGCGATTGGTGTAGAAGGCGAAGACAGCGCCGCCGACGAAGCTGATGCCCTTGGCCAAGCTAACAACCACACCCGCCCAAAGCAGAACCGTGTAGATCGAGTAATCAATGCCAACTGTGGCAAGGCCGACGATGAGAAAACGGGCGAGTTCGGCCTTCATGTACGGCGTCCCGGCGGCAGCGGCACGATTGGGGCGTATTCGGCCGCCAGCACGACCACGGCATCTGCAGGCACGCGGCAGTCGGATTCCAACTTGTATGGATGGCGCGGCCATTTGTGGAAGCAGGATTGCCAATATACAAAGGTCCGCAACTCGTCAGGGGTACCCCAGCCCATATATCCGTCGACGTCCATGATCACACAGTTGAGGCCGATCGCCACGGCGTCTTCGATGCATCCGTCCACGTGGAACTCGCCACCAGCACGCCCACCTCGCGCAACAAGTCTTTCGGCTGCGGCGCGAAAATCAGAGGCACGCTTGAAGGTGAACGTCCCAATGATGACCGGGTCCTGTGCCGGATCAGCCAGCGGCACCTTTACCGAGACTCCGGTAACCCGGTTCTGATCAACGGCGACCCATCCGTACATCTTCGGATTGCGGACCGCATTTGGAAAGCCGCGAATTACCCATACGATGACGTCGATGTCATCGTCTGCCATCAACGCCTCGAAACGGTTCGTGTCGTAGAGTACGCCGTTGTCGCAGGCCCCGATCGTCAATGGACCATTGAGATCAGACTCGTCTAGTGCGAGCAAGCACGTCACTGCGGCACCCTCGGTGATGTGTTCGAGGACAACTAAGCGTGCACCGCGCACAGCAACTTCCAGCGCCTCGGCGAGCCCCGGAAGGCCAGGCAAGTCCTTGCGCACAACAAAGACGGAGCGTTCACAGGCCGGCAGGTCGCGACGCGCCTGCAGCGCCATTGGCAGGCCAGAAACGGGTATGAGCGGCTTGGGGTTAACAAATCCTTCGGCTGCGAAGCGCGCCCCCGCGCCGGCCATCGGCATCATCACCGTTCCACTCTGACTGGCAGGGATTGCGTCAACCGCAAGGCGGCGAAAGACCGCCGACCAGCGGTTGTAATCCGCCAAATCTTCGGGTGTCCCCCATTGCATAAAGTGCTGGATCGCATACACCGCAACGGAGAGGCCCGCCTCGATCATCTGTTGATAGACGAGGCTCACATAATATTCGCCGTTAACGCTCAGACCCTGCTGTATGGTGCGTCGACAATAGGCGAGCGCCAGTTCTCCGGTGCGAAAGTAGTAGGTGCCGCTTGAAGCGTGTTCGCTCATCGGGTCGTCGGTGTAAGGCTGCTTTTCCTGGATGGCTTCCACCCAGCCGTTCGACTGGCGGAGATAAGCGTAACTGGTTGAATTCAGCATATGCGGATGAAATCCGATGTAGCATGGGATCGCGCCGTCGCAGCCGGTCTCTTCCGTGAAGAGGTGGAAGTGTCCAAAGTCCCAGTAGCAGGCGAAGTCACAGTAGTTCACCACGGTCGGCCGGGCCGGATCGATCGCGTCATGCGCCATCAGAATCGCATGGACGGGTCCGAGACTGTGGGGATCGATGGCAACGATACGGCCTCGGGGGCTCAACTCCTTGAGAATCTCCTCCATGTGGAATTGCGGTTCATCTAGGTGCTCACGGTTGCAGATGAAAACAGGGTCCTTGATACCCGGAAACATGTCGAGCACATGGGCAATCACAGGTCGCCCCTCGACCTCGATGAGTGGCTTCGGAACTGAGTATCCAGCACGACGAAAGCGTTCTCCAAAACCCGACATAGGGATTACAAGCTGCATGGTCTCTTGCACGATAGGAGATGCCCCGCCTCTTCCGAGAGTTCGGAAATCTGAAGTTCGCTACTGACAGGTATTCAACAGTCGATCCCAATAACCGAAATGTTTGGATGTCGTCCACCTTTTCCGAAACTCAACCGTGATGCATGATTGTCGATGCCTCCCCGTGAAGTTCCGATGTCAGTCCTATCCGCTTGAAAGGTGATGGTATGAAAATGAAACTCATCATCTTCCCGTCCATACCTATCCACGGGTCGGCAATTTTTTTGCGGAACTGGGATTGCCTGCAGGTGAAATGACAAAAATCTGTCAAGTATTGTGCATTCGGCCCGCAACTCTACAGTAACCGAGCGTTTCGCGCTAATCGGTTGTGTCGAAGACGATCAAATCTGGGACGCTTTATGATCCAGAACTCTGATATGAAACTAAATCTGACGGAACTGTCCCGCGTCTCCGCCACAATTGGCAGCGACCTCCTGCATGTACAGGGTCCAGGCGGCAACACCTCACTGAAGGCCGACGGGACGCTCTGGATTAAGGCATCCGGGAAGTGGTTGGCGCTGGCCGCGCAAGAGCAAGTCTTCATACCACTTGATCTCGCGGCAGTGCGCCGCGCGATGGCTGAGGGCAAAGGCGATCCTGTAGCGGGAACGGCGCGAGACACGGATGCGGCCACACTGCGTCCCTCCATCGAAACTAGCTTCCATGCTGCGCTAGACCACAGCGTCGTGCTGCACACTCACTCGGTTTCTACTATCGCGCTCGCCGTTCGGGAGGATGCCCGCGACTTGCTGGCCGACCAGCTTCACGGCCTCAACTGGGTTTTCGTGCCCTACGCTCGACCTGGAATGCCGCTGACCAATGCGATGATTGCGGCTATGAACCGTAGACACCCTGACGTCCTTGTACTCGCCAACCACGGACTTGTCGTGGGCGGATGCGACTGCGCGTCGGCTCTGGCTCTTTTGAACGAGGTGGAGCGCCGGATATCCACTCCTGCACGGTCTGCGCCCAGGCCGGACCTAGATGCGCTGGCAGCATTTGCGAATGGAACGGACTTTTCTTTGCCAGCGGACGAAAACGTCCACCGGCTCGGTAGCGAATCGGTGTCAATGCGCATTGCGTCGGCTGGGACCCTATACCCTGACCACCTTGTATTCTTGGGGTCTGGCATGACCGTCCTGGATCCGGACCCGCCGCTTGCTTGCAGGCCGGACGTGCTGAAGGCCGCGCCCACTTTTGTTTCTGTGCGCGGCAAGGGAGTTTTGTTGAGGGCCGGATTATCCGCCGCAGCTACAGCCTTGGTCCGCTGCCTGTCCGACGTCGTGGCACGAATCCCTGCAGACGCTCCGATCCGTTGCCTAGGGCCAGCCGACGAGGCCGCCCTTATGGACTGGGACGCTGAACACCTCCGCCAGGCAATGAACAAGTAAGTTTCCCGTGGCACAGAAGATGATCTTGAGAGGTGGCTCGGTTTGTCTGAACAGTTTTCGGGCTATCGCTAGGTGGATTCTTGCCTTGCGTCCTACCCGCGGATCGCAATGCCATGAAAACACGGCCATAAGCCCGGCGTGTCGCACGGGAACGACGCATTAGACTAGGGGCCGCCAGCGGCGCGCTCTGGCCGTTTCTGGCACTGTGCGGGCGAAGCTCGACGCACGGAAGTCGCTGCGGGCGATAGCGGCTGAATTGAACTCTTAGGGCGTGCCGACCGCGAAGGGGGCAAAATGGCACCTCAACAGCGTCAAAAGACTCCTT